>JBOHIT010000227.1:0-8931 GCA_050726155.1 Bradyrhizobium sp. | reverse complement strand
TTGCTCAGCGCGATATCGAACCGCTCGTTCGTCTGTTCGAGTTCGCGTGACTTCAGTTCGAGGATTCCGGACTTTTCCCGAAGGGCCATGGTCTGTCGCACGATCAGGAACGTGCCAAGCAGGATGGCCGCCACGAATAGCGCGACGAGGGGGCCGAACGCCATGACGTGGTGCTGCCATTGCAACAGCACGTCCGCGCGTGCGTAGGTGACGAGCAGCACCAGCGGCAACCCGCGCACGGCCTTGTATCCGGCTATTCGAACCCGGCCGTCGATGACGCTTACCGTCTCGTAGGATCCCGAATCCGACTTCGGAAGATACTGAGTCAACAGCGGCCCGCCGGCGAAGGATCTCCCGATCATGCCCTCGACCGTCGGCTCTCGCGCGAGGACAAGACCATCGGTGTGCAGCAGCAGGATCGACCCGTGGGCGCCGACATCGATCGAGCGATAGATCTTGGCGAAATACGACTGGTCGAGCGGCGTCGACACGACGCCGGCAAATGTGCCGTCCGTGTTATTGAGCCGAAGCGACGCCGCCGTCAGCCATTTGTCCGATACCGCCGAACGGAAAGGCGCCGCGACATAAAGCCGGTCGCTGCCGCGATCGCGCTGGGCAGTGAAATGCGACATCGTGGCGATATTGCTGCGCGGCGGCGCCCGGTCGTAGGAATGGGCGAGCAACTCGCCCGACGCGTTGGTCCAGCCGACCGCGACCACCACCGGTGATGTCTTTGCCAGCAGGCGAAGCGCGGCATTCGTCTCTTCCTGCGTGGCATAGTCGCCGTCCAGGGTGTCCTTGCGGATCTTTGCAGCCTCGAGCAAGGTACGTTCGACATTCTCGAACGTCAGCGCCGTATGCTCGGACAGAACTTCCGCGAAATTCATCGCGGTCTTCTTTCCCTGCTCGATCGCATCGTCGTACCGAAACCGCAGATCGATCGAGAATATCACGATGATAGAAACGGCGAAGGCGATACCGGTCACCGTCTGCCAGATGGCGGATCGTTTCAGCTTCTTTCGAACTTCCTGCATGGGTACAGCCGCGAATGAGCACGTGAATAAATGGCTTGCCGTCAATGGCCATTTCAGGCTGCTTTGGAGGCTGAGTCGGCTTGGGCAGTAGAGTCTTTGCCAAATCGGCTGTCAATTAATCGGCGGAATCTCCGTAGTAAAACGGGGGTATTTGCCGAGCCGACCAAACAAGATGAGGTTGAAACCGGGCCAAGTCGGTTATTGTAGTCCGTCACGCGAAAGACCGTCCCGCGTGCCGGAACGGCACGATCATTTGTCCCCATGGGCATTGCCATGAATCTCGACAAGATCCGCATCGTCCTCGCCGACGATCATCCGTTCATCTTGTTTGCTCTGAGGCAACTGGTCGCGGCGGAGCCCGATCTCGAACTTATCGGTGAGGCGGCAACCGGCCTTGAGGCCCTGACTTTGGTGAGATCGACCACGCCGGACATAGCGATCATCGATGTCGGGATGCCGAAGATGAACGGGATCATCCTGGCGCGGAAGATTCGCGAGGAGCGGCCATCGGTCAAGGTTCTGATCCTGACCGCCTATGAGGACGAGGCGCACCTGAAGCAAGCGCTGGCGGCCGGTGCGAGCGGTTTCGTCGTCAAGCGGTCGGCGACGACGACGCTCATTCCAGCCATCCGCGCCGCGATTACTGGCGGGACGTTTGTCGATCCGCTTCTCTCGGGACGATTGGGCGGACTGACGCGCAGGGCCAGCATCGGCGCGGATGAACTGAGCCCGCGCGAACAAGAGGTCCTCAAGCTCACGGCGCTGGGCTACGCCACCAAGGAGATCGCGGACCTCATGGCCATCGGCGCCAAGTCCGTCGAAACCTATCGGACCCGCGCCAGCGAAAAACTGGGTCTGAAATCGAGGGCCGAAATTGTCAGGTTCGCCCTGTCTGAGGGATGGCTGGCTTAGTTCCGTAATTCTACGCACGGTCAATGCGGCACGTCAGGCCCCAGCCTTCACTAACGATTACCGTGTCAGGAATTGCCGGACATCGCCGCTGAGCGAAGCGGAGGTCCGATCCTGTATACTTCAGGGATATCGATCGGACATTGCACCCGTCAGGAATTGGCCTCGTGAGAAAGCGGCCCCTCGTCGATCTTCAGCGGGGCGTTGGCGCGGGTGCTGGCTTGCTTCGACTCTCCAAGGAGTTTCGTATGGGTTACAAAAATGGCTTATCTGCCTCAAGCGGCACGGTGTCAGTCGACGAAAAGCCTCAACCTGATTTTATCGTTCGTGAACTGGATTTCCGCCAAGGCTGGGTCATCGATGCAATTAACTCAAGCGGCTCGACCGAACAACTCCTGGGCGTTTTCACGTCGGCCGCTCATGCGTGGGCTTGGATCGCCGCGAATTCGGACCGCTTGAAGGATCGAAACGCCTAGTGGCGCCTGAGTGGGCGGCCACTTTCGCTTGCGATCATTTCTCCGATGAATGGGGTGGCTCCAAATCAAGTACCAAGTTTGCTTCCATTAGCACTTCGCTGCTTCGAAAGGCGGTCGGCGGTGTCCGAATATTTCTTCCGAATCTCCAATGGTAAATTTGTTGGCGTTTCCGAGAGCAGCTTCGATCTTGCCGATGGCAATGCTGCCTGGGCGGAGATGACGAAGGTTTGCGGCGGCATGGTGGGCAGCCTCTGCCACAATCTGAAGCCAAAGGCCGACTGGCAGATGGACCTTCTGGACGCAACTCGCAAGCCGGTGTTTCGAATCCGGCTGGTCGCAGAGCGACTTGGGTAGTCCGGCGCGCACGGCGTTCGAGCGCTGCCCACCTTTACAAATGATTAATGCGTCAGGAACGCCCCGACATTCCTGTTCGAGTGGCCGGCTGCTTGACGTTGTATCCTTGCATCGAGCAACACCTCGTTCTTCGTGTAACGCGTATGAGTTTGTCATGACGAACCGCACGTCTCCTTCCAAGGTGGAGCAAGAGCGCTCCATGGCGCTGGCTGAAGCAACGCGATCGAGCCTCAATCGGCTCGGTTTGCCGCACACGCCCAGGAACTATGAGATCTGGTACGCCCACGCGAGCGGCCATAATCGCGCGCTCAATACCGCGCTTGAGGCAATGCTTGCAGCCGGCGGTACGCCGACTGAATCCGATCTTGACATCCTGCACGAAACCCATTTCGGCGGCGCGCGCACGCTCGGTAAGTTGCAAAACGTCGGATCAGGCATCAGTGCGGAGCTTCGCGGCATTGTTGGGGTGGTCACCGGCACGTTGGGTGCCACATCGATCTACGGCAACACGTTGCACCAGGCGTCGCGGGATCTGACTGGTGCAGGTGATCCCGGTTCGATACGGTCAATCGTGCAAGCCCTTGCCGCCGCCACGCTTGAAATGCGCGCAGGCGGCTTGCAACTCAAGGCGCGACTGGATGGAGCGATGTCGGAGATCGCCAGTCTCCAGCAGGGCTTGCAGGCGATTCGGATGGAGAGCCGCACCGATCCCTTGACAGAACTGGCCAACCGCAAACACTTCGATGAAACGATCGACGAGGCGGTATGCGCGTCGGGCCAGCGCGGCGAGCCGCTCTCGTTGCTGATGATCGATATCGATCACTTCAAGTCGGTCAATGACACGTTTGGCCATACCACCGGAGACCAGGTCCTGCGCTTGGTCGCAATGTCGCTCAAGCAGAACATCAAGGGACAGGATCTCGCCGCCCGTTACGGCGGTGAGGAATTTGCCATCGTCTTGCCGAACACGGCACTCAGGCAGGGTATTGCCGTTGCCGATCACGTTCGCCGCGCGGTGATGGCGAAAGAAGTGAAGAAAAGATCGACGGGAGAAATCATCGGGCGCATGACCATCTCTGTCGGAGTTGCCTCGTTGCTGCAGGGTGATACGCGCGAGTCGTTGATCGAACGAGCCGACCAATGTCTGTACTCGGCCAAGCGTGGTGGCCGCAACCGCGTGGTTGGGATGGTCGATACGCGGATACTTCCGGATACGGCGGCTTGTGTTGCATGAGTTGCCGCCAGCCATCCCGACGGTCGCTCAAACTGAAAGCCAACTGGCGGTCTGCAACGAAGTAAGTGTCGTTCGATGAATGGACCGTGTAGATGAACGTCGCGCCAAATCGCAGGAACGCTTCGCGGGTTAGCTTCGCCAACGGCATTGACGTCCACATCGTCGCAATCGACGGCACCTGGAATCGAAAATGTACAATGATGGATGTCTCGGAGACGGGCGCCAGACTTGCACTCGCGGGATCGGTAGTTGGGCTTAGTCTGAAAGAATTCTTCTTGTTGTTATCTTCAACGGGAGCCGCATTCAGGCGGTGCGAATTGGCGTGGGTCAATGGCGAGCAAATTGGGGTCAATTTTTTGAGGGAAGTTGCGACCCAAAAAAGGAAGAGCAAGGTACCCGTGGGCCAGGATTCGCTGGAAGCGGGAGGCAGCCCTGGCCGGCAGGACTGACAGTCGCCGACATGCGTCTTGGTGCATGCCGGCGACTGTCGTCGTGAGAAGAGAGATGCGGATCGACAGCCACTTGAACTCCGCGAGCCCTCAAGGAAGTTCTACTGGGGAAGTATTCACGAATGGTTCAAATGCATTTTTCGGTGTCACACAACATGATCGACCCGGCGGACGATGAACAATCGATGGAAGTTGTCTTGCGCCGCATAAGGCAGCTGTACGAGGAGGAGCGCCTGCAGGAACAACGGGGAGAACCTGAACCTTCTCGCCTTTCCGTTCCTGGCCGCGGCGTTGATCCATCGGGCTCACCGAACCTGGCAAGGCTGCGAGGCTGAGTTGCGGGCAATGCCAGCCAGGAAGAGGCTTCCGAGAGAGAAACCGAAGCGAGCATGCGACAAGTGCGGGGCGCAAATGTCGTTCCTGGCAACGCTCCCGCGATATCGAGACAGGCTCGCCGTACACATCTTTCGGTGTCATGGCTGCGATCACGTCGTTTCGGAACCGGCGGAGTAAATCGGAAGAAGCACCGCACTTTATGCGAGCGGATTTCGGTATTCCGCAGGTATTGCTTTCAAGACCTCTGCATGAAAATCATTCGCAGATTCAAAGTTGACGCGTCCGGCGCGACCGCCATCGAGTACGGTTGATTGCCGCTGGCATCGCGCTTGCGATCATTAGCGCCGTTCAAGGCGTTGGGCACCAAGCTCAAGACCAACTGGACGCTGGAGGAGGCGTTACGCTGCCTCAGGCTTTCGCCGCCGCGTGCGAAAACACCACTTCGATCAGCGTGCCCGAGCGCGCGCCGGTCTTGATCTGGAATCGGGCGCGGTTGGCTTCGACCAGCGCCTTGGTCAGCGACAGGCTGACCCCGGCGCTGTCGGAGGCCTGATCGGATGGCGCCGGCGTGCGGAACGGCTCCAGCGCGGCGGCGACTTCATTGTCGTTGAGGCCGTGGCCGGTGTCGCGGACCCGCAGCATCACTTCGCCGAAATCGGACAATGCCGTGGAGACGATGACCTGGCCGCCGGCATTGGCGAGATGGATCGAATTGCCGATCAGGTTCAGCGTGATCTGGCGCAGCGCACGGGCGTCGGCGACCACCGGCGGCAGCGTGTGCGCCAGCGAGGTGCGGATGATGATGCGTTCGCGGTTGGCCTGCGGCTGCATCACCGCGACGCAGCTCTCGACCAGTTCGTTGAGGTTCTGGTTGGTGAAGGCAAGGTCGAGCTTGCCGGTTTCGATCCGGGAGAGATCGAGCAGGTCGTTGACGATCGAGATCACCCGTTCGCCGGAAGCGCGGATGTCCTTCATGTATTCGACATAGCGCTCATTGCCGAGCGCACCGAAGCGCTCGCCGATCATCACTTCGGCAAAGCCGATGATGGCGTTGAGTGGCGTACGTACTTCATGGCTGATGCGGGCCAGCACGTCGGCCTTGGCGTTGGCCGCACGATCGGCCAGCCGGCGCGCTTCGCGCAGTTCGTTCTCGCTCTGCTTGGCCTGCGACAGGTCGCGGAACACGGCAAAGAAATTCGGTCCATCGGGGCGCGTGCGCCCCATCGTCATCGACAGCGGAATGAAGCCGCCCTTGCTCTCGCGCCCCAGCGTCTCGCGGCCGTGCTCGAGCAGGCTGGCGACACCGGAGGCTTTGATGCCGGCGAGATAATCGAACACGCCGTGCTGGCTTTCCGGCGCGAACAGGTCCGCCAGATTGCGCCGCGCCAGTTCTTCGCCGTCATAGCCGAACAGCGCCTCGGCGCTGCGATTGACCGAGCTGATATTGCCGTCGGCATCGAACATCACGATGCCTTCGGCCGTGGTGTCGAGGATGGCGCCGAGTTCTTCGGCATCGGCGTGGCCGGCCGGCAGCGGTTCGGGGACATCAGGCTCGGCAACGGGTGGTTCGGCCACCGGAATTGGCTCCGAGATCGCGGCCGCGACGGCGGCAGCTTCGTTGCGGGCGCCCGAGAAGATCAGAGCGAGCGCAGAATCGCCGTCCCAGGAAATCGTGTAGAGCCGCGCGTCGGTCGCCGGCGGGATCGGCGCTTCCGAGTTTTGCGGCGGGCTCGCGGAGATCATCACCGGCGTGCCGGTATCCGACGTCGAGGGCGTGTTGGAGACGCCGGGTTCGACATAGAGCGCGTCGAGGCCGCCGGCATCTTCCAGCGCGTGCAGGCCCGGATAGCCCATCTGCGTCAGGAACGCGGGGTTGGCGTAGAGCAGCCGATCGAGCCGGTAGATCAGGATGCCGACCGGCACCAGGTCGAGCAGCGCCTTGTCGCGCCGGGCTTCGCCGCGTGCCGGTGGCTCCGATGGCGCCAGCCATTCCGGCTGCACCGGGGCTTCGCTCGCGGCTTCTTCCTGATCTTCCGCCTGCACGTCCGTCGATGCGATGTGCTCGACCACGGTTTCATCGAGGCCGCTGACGGCCGGGGTCGTCTCGCTGCCCATCTCGGTCTCGAGCCGCGCCGACAATTGCCGCGCGAGTTCGTTGAAGGCGCTGTTTTCGACCGGCGTCAGTGCGGGCGGCTTGGTGTCGCCCGGGGTGCGGAACGGCAAAACGTTCTTCGACGTTTCCGCCTGCGTTTCTGCCAGAGTATCCGTCAAAGTATCCGTCAACGTATCCTTGGGGGTATCCACGGCGGCATCCAAATCGGTTGGGTGTGAAGTCTCTGACGCGATCGGCTCGGGCAATTCCGTAAACGGAGCAACGCTGGTCTCGATGACAAACTGCGCGGGGTCCTCTTCCGCGGGCAAATCCGCGTTCAGGTTCGCGCCTGGATTCTCGTTCAGATTTTCTTGCGGCAACTTTTCTTGCGGCAACGCTTCTTGAGGCGCGCCGTCAGCGGACAAGCCTTCAGCAGACAAGTCTTCAGCGACCAAGTCTTCAGCGACCAAGCCTTCAGCGGACAGTTCTTGCGCCGGCAACTCCGCGCCGAACGAATCCGGGGCCGGGCCTGCCTGCACGATATCAGCCGCGGCCGGTTCCGGCGCCATCGGGGCCGGCGCTCCACCGAACAATTCGCTGCGGCGTACCGCTGCCAGCCGCGCCAGGCCATCGAGATCGCGGCAAACGCCGAAGCCGCGATAGCCGGCAAAGTTCCGCGCGCGATCGAACATCGGCAGGCCCGACAATTCGACCGGCAGATGCGCGCCGCCATCGACCGGCCAGTTCAGCGTAATGCCGCTCCATGTCTGGCGTGTGGCAAACGCCTTCATCACGCGGCCATCGGGATCGAGCCCGAAGGCATCAGCGATTTCGCGCCACAACCGGCCGAAGCTGGCAGTCGTGTGCGGCCCGATCAGGCGGGTGAATTCATCGGCGCCGAGCGAGAAGCGGCCTTCCCGATCCATCTGCCACATGAAGCGCAACGGAAGCCGCCGCGCGTGCGGCAACGGCGCGTCGAGCCAGGATGGTGCCTTGACGGGTTCGGCGGCGATCGGCGCGGGGCCCACATCGTCGGCGGGTGAGGGCGCGGCTTCGGCGGCGGCCACTTCGAAAGGCAATGGTTCAGGCGGCAGCGCCGCTTTTGGTTCGCTGGATGGCGCGACCGCGACGACAGGCGCGGCTTCAAACGCTTCCGGCTCTTCGGCCAGGGCGTCGAACAGCGCCAGCCCGGCCGGCGCTTCGCCCGTCGGTGCCGGTGGTTGCGCTTCGGGCACGGCGTCGTTCGCGACGGCCTCAACCGGCGGCGCGATCGGTTCAGGCAGTTGTTCTTCCGGCTCTGGTGTTGCGACGGGCTCCGGTGCTGCGGCAGGCACGATGTCAGGCACGATCAGCGCGACGAGGCTGGTATCGGCGCCGGTGCCGATGCGTTGCAGCACCATGCGGCCGATTCCGATCGCGGTGGCGACCGCACCCTGCTTCAGCGCGTCGTTGCGTGCGTCGTCGAGACCGGCCTCGACGAGATTGTGAAAGCCGAGCAGGTGACGCGCGGTATCGCTGGTGCCGATCAGGATGCCTTCGCGGGTAAACGCCGAGACCGGCATCGCGAGGCCCTCGACCAGCCGCTGCAGCCGTTCCGTCAGCGGCATGATGCGGCCCGAGCTGGAGCCGGCGGCCACCAGAATGCCGTGGCTGCCATCGGGCAGATCGAGCCGCGAACAGCCGCAGGTCGCGAGCATGCCGGGTGCGGCGCCAAAGCCTTGCAGGCGTTCGAGCCGGACCGCGCCGTTCGCCGGCAGGCGTCCCGCCAGCCGCGCGATCTGGCGCCGATGCGGATCGGCCGGTCCGAAATTCCTGTTGGCCAGTGCCGTGCTGTTGCCCGCACCGAACGCGCGCGCGCCGACCGGATTGGCCCACAGCACCCGCGTGCCGTCGCTCGACCACAGCCATGCGGGCAGGGCGCTCGTCGCGTGCCCCGCGAGCCGCGGGTCGCCGAGCGCCTGCATCTGGAATTCCGCATTATTCATCGCAGCGACATGACCGTAGATGTGAGCCTTCTGCTCGCGTGTGACGTTTGCGATTAGGCGGT
>JBOHIT010000226.1:0-4525 GCA_050726155.1 Bradyrhizobium sp. | reverse complement strand
CCTTCACCATCCCGGGGCCGGGCGAACCCGGTCACGACACCTGGAGCGGTGACGACTGGAAATCGGGCGGCGCGCCGGCCTGGATGACCGGCAATTACGATACCGAGACCAAGACCATCTATTGGGGAACGGGCAACGCCGCGCCGTGGCCGGGCGCCACGCATCCCGGCGACAATCTCTACTCCACTTCGGTGCTCGCGCTCGACCCCGAGAGCGGCAGGATCAAGACACACTTCCAGTATCACCAGAATGATTCCTGGGACTGGGACGAGGTCGAGGCACCGATGCTGGTCGACCTGCAACGGGAAGGCCGCACCATCAAGAGCCTGATTCATCCCGGCCGCAACGCGATCTTCTGGGTGCTCGAGCGCAAGGCCGACAAGATCAATTACGTCAACGGCTGGACTTTCGTTCACACCGACGTCTGGAAAGGCATCGAGCCGGGGACCGGCAGACCGATCGTCGATCCCGACCACAAGCCGGTGGTTGGCAAGCGCGTCGAATTCTGCCCGTCACTGTGGGGCGGCAAGGATTGGCCGTCGGCGGCCTATAGCCAGAAGACCCGCTTCGTCTACGTGCCCGCCAATGAGAATTTCTGCGGCGGCTTCACCGGCGAGAAAGTGCCGCTGGTTCCGGGCCAGCTCTGGCTCGGCACCAAGCCCGAAGACATCGGCCTGAAGGTTCGCCCCGGCGCCGATCATTACGGCGAACTGCAGGCGTGGGATCCAGCCACCGGGCAGAAGGTCTGGCAGCAGAATTTCCCGAAATCCCAGCTGTTCGGTTCGGTGACGGCGACCGCGGGCGATCTCGTTCTGGTCGGCGGCACCAACGACCGCATGTTCCGCGCCTTCCACGCCAAGACCGGCGAGAAGCTGTGGGAGCAGAAGACCAACTCCGGCATCATGGGCATGCCGATCGCCTATGAGGTGGATGGCACGCAATATATCGCCGTGCAGTCCGGCTGGGGCGTCGACGCGCAGCGCATCCAGGATGCGCTCGCGACCCAGAATAACGTGGGCATCGAGAGCAACGTGCCGCAAGGCGGCGTGGTCTGGGTCTTCGCCGTCAAGAAGTGACGGCAGAACAGGAATCGGCGGACGGAGCGGAAGGCAAAAAAAGCGGCGGACCAAAAGTCCGCCGCTTTCGATGTTGGCTACGGTCCGGATCGAGCGTTCCGCGTCACACCTCCAATTGCTTGCCGATCGGCAAGTTCCGGATGCGCTTTCCGGTGGCGGCGAAGATCGCGTTGATCAACGCCGGCGCGAACGGCGGCACGCCGGGTTCGCCGACGCCGCTCGGCGGTGTGTCGGGGCCCGGCGGCACGATATAGACGTTGGTCACGATGGGTGACTCGTCCATCCGGATCACAGGGAAGTCGTCGAAATTGCCCTGCTGCACCTTGCCGTCCTTGAAGGTGATCTCGCCATATTTGGCAAGGCTCAGCCCCATGATCGCAGCACCCTCGATCTGCGACTCGATGCGCTCCGGATTGACGTAGGTTCCGCAATCGATCGCGGTGTCGACCCTCGGCACCGTGAACTTGCCCTTGTCGTCGACCGCGACCTCGACGATGGTCGCGATGTAGCTGACGAAACTGCGGTGCACGGCGATGCCGAGCCCATGGCCTTTCGGCACCGAGCGTCCCCAGCCGCCCTTGTCCGCGACCAGTTCGACCACCTTGCGCAGGCGGCCGGTATCGATCGGATAGCTGTCATAGGGCTCGCCGTAGTTCCAGGGATCCTTCACCGAAGACAGGTTGACGATCCGTGGCGATCCGATCATTTCCAGCAGCATGTCCTTCGGGTCGCGTTTGGTCGCGGCGGCGATTTCGGCGACCATCGACTGCACTGCGAAAGCGCGCGGGATGTTCGAGACCGAACGGAACCAGCCGATGCGGGTATGCGCGGCCGCTTCCGGGTTCTCGCATTGCAGATTGGCGATCTCGAACGGATTGTCGATCAGTCCCATGCCGAGTTCGAACGGCGCGGCATGCGCGGCACCGGGTGCGAAGGTCGAGGCAATCGTCGGCGCCGCGCTGCGGTGCCGCCACGCGATCACCTTGCCGCTCTTGTCGAGCCCGGCCTCGATGCGTTCCACCGAAACCGTGTGCAGGAAACCGTGACGAACGTCGTCTTCCCGCGTCCATTGCACCTTGACGGGTGCGCCGAGTTCCTTCGACAGCAGCGCCGCCTCGAGCGCGAAATCGCATTTCGATTTGCGCCCGAACCCGCCGCCGAGCAGCGTGACGTTGACGGTGACATTGGCCTCGGGGATGCCGAGCGTCTTGGCGACGTCTTCGCGGGTGCCGCCGGCGCTTTGCACCGGTGCCCAGATCTCGCACCTGTCGCCCTTGACGTCGGCGACCGCGACCGGTGGCTCCATGCTGACATGGGCGAGATGCGGCAAATAATACTCGCCCGTGATCACCTTGTCGGCGCCCTTCAACGCCGCATCGGCGTCGCCTTCCTTGCGCACCACCAGCCCGGGTTTGCGCGCGGCTTCCTCGAGCAAGGCGCGGTAGGCGACTGAGTCGTATTTGCCGTTGGCGCCGTCATCCCAGACGATTTTGAGCGCGTCACGCCCCTTAATCGCGGCACCGGTGTTGCGTGCGATCACGGCGACGCCGCCGAGCGGCTGGAATTTGGACGGCCACGGCCAGCCCTTGACCTCCATCACCTTCTCGACGCCGGAAACCTTCATCGCTTCCGCAGCGTCGAACGATTTCAGCTTGCCGCCGGTCACCGGCGGGCGGGCGATGACGGCGTATTTCATGCCCGGCAGCCGCGTATCGGCGCCGTAATGGGCCTTGCCGGTGGTGATGTCGTGAAGGTCGACGATGCCGACCTGGCCCTTGCCGAGATAGCGGAAATCCTTCGCGTCTTTCAACTTCAGGCCTTCGAGAGCAGGCACCGATTCCTTGGCAGCATCGGCGGCAAGATCGCCAAAGCCGATCCGGCGGCCGCTCGCGCTGTGCACCACCTCGTGGTTGGTGGCCTTCACTTCGGTCGCCGGCACACCCCAGCGCTTGGCGGCGGCAGCCTCCAGCATCGAGCGCGCCGAGGCGCCGATTTGCCGCATCGGGATCAGATAATGCCGCGTGCTGCGCGAGCCGTCGGTATCCTGGTTGCCGTATTTGACCTCGTCGCCGGGTGCTTGCGCGACCCGGACGCGCGACCAGTCGGCCTCCATTTCCTCGGCGACGATCAGCGGCAGGCTGGTCCGCACGCCGGTTCCCATCTCGGCGCGGTGGCCGACGATGGTGACGATGCCGTCGGGCGCGATCGAGACGAACACGCGCGGATCGACCACGGTGCCGTGCGGCATTTTCCCGGCGCCGGTCTCGTAGGCGGCGAAAGCCGGGCGCGACATCACGGGGGCGGCGAGCACGAAGCCGCCGGCGATGCCGAGGCCTTTCAGGATGCCGCGGCGGGAAACGTTCTCGACCTTGACCTGCCGCTCAAAGCCACGGAGCTTTTTGGGATTGGTGAGGATATTCATGATCACACCCCCGTCGATGCGAGGTGCACGGCGTTCTCGATGCGCTGGTAACAGCCGCAGCGGCAGATGTTGCCCGCCATCGCTTCACGGATCTGGTCGTGGTTGGGTTTTGGATTGTCCATCAACAATGCGGCGGCCTGCATGATTTGGCCGGCCTGGCAGTAACCGCATTGCGGGACATTGACCTGGCGCCACGCCTTCTGCACCGGATGGTCGCCGGTCGGGTGCAGGCCCTCGATGGTGGTGACGTCGCGGCCGACCACGTCGGAAACCGAGGTGATGCAGGCGCGCACGGCCTGCTTGTCGACGATGACGGTGCACGAGCCGCACAGGGCCTGGCCGCAGCCGAATTTGGTCCCCATCAATCCGGCTTCGTCACGGATAAACCAGAGCAACGGCAGATCCGGATCGCCGTCCCAATTCGGCTCCTGCCCGTTTATTTTTACCTGGATCATGGTCGTCCCTCGCTCTTCGTAAGCTGTTGATGTTTGCAGCGCGAGCCGGAACACATTTCCATTCGCTCGGATCGCCGCGTGGGTTCCCCGCCCCAAGGCATTCGCCAAGGCAATGTTCGTCAAGCCAATTTCGTAAGGGCAATCTGGTGTTTGCCGATGTTCCTTTCGCGATTGGGCCAAGCCGGCCGCGGCATCAGGAATGCCGGTGATGCTAGCAGAGGTTGATGTCGCCGTGACTTCACAGGCCGGTGTTTTGGATTTGCCGTTCTGGATTTGGCATTTTGGATTTGCCGTTTGTCAAAAGCGGGGCTGCGGCTCAGGTGGGCAGGTTTCCCCGTGCGATGACGGACGCTGGACGACGGACGCGACCGATATCGCCGGCCGGCGGTGGATTCCGCCGTTTTCGACCCTCGATGGGGACTTTACGGCATTTGCCATCAGCCCACCCGCCCCCACAAGCCATCTTGCGGCAGGCCGATTTCACGGCTATTCCCTCCAGCCAACGCTCCCTTCGTCTAGCGGTTAGGACGCGGCCCTCTCAAGGCTGAAACAGGGGTTCGATTCCCCTAGGG
>JBOHIT010000225.1:0-7310 GCA_050726155.1 Bradyrhizobium sp. | reverse complement strand
ACTTACAACGCCCTGTGGCTATGGGTCCCGGCTCAAGGCCGGGACGACGTGGACAGGTCATCGCCAAACACACCTTCGCGATCTCGCGGCGCATTGTGCCCGAGCTTTGCTGGAAACTTGCCGCCCTCTCATCAAGAGGGCGCAGGGAAGACCGGGTGCGCGCTGCACCCGCGGTCTCGCGTGCGACGTGCACAAAAGAAAGTACACACGAGCATACAGGTTCAGCGGAGAGCATCCGGCCTTCCCTGCGCAATGGCTTTACGGCTTATAGCGAGCTCTCCCCGGAGAACGGCTCTTTTGCCTCCGTTGCGCCCTGAGAGGCAGTTGCCCCCAGGTGCGTTGACGCCAGCACCGCGACGTCAGGACCACACGCCTTTGCCGCACGCTCCAGCCCCCCTCGTCAAAGGCACCTTCGCGTCCACCGCTCCCCGCCCCTCGCCAGCGACGATGGCCAACGCCCCTCTGAGCGGGACGGGATCGCTACGATATGCCTTGGTTCGTCCTTCGGATAAAGCGAAATATTTTTCATTCCAGGGCTTGACACCAATTCTGCAAATCGGAAGTGATTTGCCCGTCGGGCTATTTGGACGCACTTTTTTGACCCGCCAAGCTGCAACTCGGCTCTTTCATGTCGGAGGGCCGCACTCTACGCTGTCGCCGACGCAGCAAGCCTTGCCCGGCCAATCAAGCAGGCGCCTGCGCAGGGAGGGAAACGATGCCGTCGCTCACGTCCGTGAACCGCCGCAGATTGCTGACCATGCTCGGCGGCTCGATCGCCGCGCCTTATCTCGCAACCCCCAAAGCGTTCGCACAGGAGGCCTGGCCGGCACGGCAGGTGAAATACGTCAACGGTTTTCCGGCCGGCGGCGCCACCGATACGCTGTCGCGCGTGCTGTGCCAGAAGATGAGCGATCTCTCCGGGCAGACTTTCGTCGTCGAGAACAAGGGTGGCGCCGGCGGCGTGCTGGGCGCCGATGCGGTGGCGAAATCTCCGCCCGACGGCTACACGGTCGGCCTCGGCGGCATTGCCACCAATGTGCTCGCGATCGGGACCTATGCCAAACTACCCTATGATCCGCGCAACGATTTCTCCTTCATCGGCGGCATGTGGCAATTACCCAACATCCTGGTGGCCAGGAAGGACCTGTTCTCCTCGGACATCAAGGAATTGCTGGCCGCGTTCAAGAAGGAGCCGAAGAAATACACCTATGCCTCGGCGGGCTTCGGAACCACGCTGCATTTGTCGGGCGAGATGATGAACAGCATGGCCGGCGTGGAGGTGAACCACATTCCCTATCGCGGCGCCGGCCCGGCGTTGACCGATCTGCTCGGCGGCCGCGTCGATATGTTGTTCGACAATCTACCGGGCTCGTTGCCGAGCGTGCGGGCCGGCCAGGTCAAGGCGATTGCGGTCACCGCGCCGAAACGGATTCCCGAACTGCCGGATGTGCCCGCGATGGCCGAAGTGCTGCCGGGCTATGCGATGATATCGTGGACCGCCATGATCGGGGCCGCGAACATGAGGGCCGATCTGGTCGCGCAAATAAATGCGCTGACCATGAAGGCGCTCGCCGATCGCGGCTTGCAGGAGCGTTATGCCGACCTCGGCGCCACGCCGTGGCCGGCGTCATCCGCCGAGATCGTCAAATTCCGCGAGGACGAGGAAAAGCGGCTGTTGCCGATCATGCAGGCGGCGGGGATCAAGCCGACGTGAGGGGTCGACAGGTCATCGCGCGACTTACGTGGAGTCCAGAGGGTGGGTTAGCCGAAGGGATAACCCACCCTCTTTCTCGCCGACCGACGCATTGGCGCGCCGGCCAACCGTACCTTTCCTCACACGAACTGGAAGTCGTTCGCGTGAAGGTTAGCGATCTGAACATTGTGCAGCGTGATGCTGTCATTGGCGTCGTAGGTGATCACGACATCGTCGCCGACTTGCTGCATGTGCTGCTGCACATCCGCGAAGTTTCCGAAGATCGTGTGGTCGATCCGCAGGTGGTCCTGACCGGCCGCGAAATCGGTGATGGTGTCGTTGCCGAAGTCCACCGCTCCGTTGGCGCGGGCGAAGACGAACGTGTCGTTGCCGAGGCCACCGGCCAGCGTGTCGTTGCCGCCGTTGCCTGCCAGCACGTTGTTTTTGAAATCGCCGATGAGCGTGTCGGCATAGTTGGTGCCGTTGACGTTCTCGACACCGACGATCGTGCCCTCGGGACCCCATTCGTGATGGAACGGGCCGTCGTAGTCGACGATGTGGTGGAGGAGGTTCACATAGACACCCCCCGGTTGGTAGGAGTAGTACGAGGACGCCGTGCGGCCAGAGAAATCGACCGTGTCGATATCAGCGCCGCCGTTAAAGCTTGCGATGCTGTTGTCACTGTAGAGCATGTCGTTGCCGTCGCCGCCTTTGAGCATGTCGACGCCGCCACCGCCGTGAATGATGTCGTTGCCGTCGCCGCCATCGATCGTATTGGCGTTGCTGTCGCCGGTCAGTTTGTCGCCGAACATCGAGCCGATGAGGTTTTCGACCTCGAAGATCACGTCGCCTTCGGCGTAACCGCCATGACCGACATGCGTCGCGAGGTTGACGTTCACTGCGGCATCCGAGGCGCCGTAATGCAGGGTGTCGACGCCGTCGCCACCGCTGATGAAGTCGCCGCCCTTGCCGGCGAAGATCGCGTCATTGCCGTCGCCGGCGATAATGGTGTCGTCGCCGTCCATGTCGAAAATCGAATCGTCGGTGTTGGTTCCGACGAGAATGTCTTTGTTCTTGGTGCCGATAATTAGTGCCATCTGGCTCTCCTGTTGTTACCGGCCGTATTCCTTGATCAGCCAGGTGCGGCCGGTAGTCGCCACTTCGGGCGCGCAAGTTCAGCGATCGCGCAGGCGATCTGGCGGTCACGTGTGATCCTGGTCACTTACGGGATGTCAGCTGGGAGACCGCGCATCATTGAAGATGGGGCATTCTCCGGCATCGATTGAACCGGGCGAATAATTGCGCCAGTCGAGCCAAAGGGAAAATGTGCCATGACAAGCCGCGTCGAGCTTAGCCGCGCGCAATTACTGCGTAGCGTCAGGCCAAGCCACACCGGATCATCGCAATGCTACGACACTCAGCCGATCAGCTCGACCTTGCCGCTGTCCAGCCGATAGATGCCGCCGACGATCTTGATCTTGCCCTCTGCGGCGGCGGCGCTGAGGATCGGGGTCGCCGATTTGAGCCTGGCGACAACGTCGATGACATTCTTGCGTGTGGCGTTTGCGAGCAGGTCGCCGGGTTGATCCTTGACCGCCTTGACCGCAGGTGCAAGCGCGTTGACCAGCGACGGCAAATGGCCGGGCAGGGTGGTATTGTCCTTGAGCGACTTGATGGTGGCGTCGACGGCGCCGCAGCTGTCATGGCCGAGCACCAGGATCAGCGGCGAGTTGAGCACGGCCGCGCCATATTCCAGGCTCGCGACGGTGTCGTCATTGGCGAAATTTCCTGCAACGCGGCAGACGAACAGATCGCCCCGGCCGCTGTCGAAGGCATATTCCGGCGCGATGCGGGAATCCGCGCAGCTCAGGACGCTGGCAAAAGGATTCTGGCCGCCCACCAGCGCTTCCCGCTCACTCTTGAAATCGTGCCGGCGCGAGACGCCTTCGACATAGCGCGAATTGCCCTTCATCAACCGATCGAGGGCAGCCGCCGGAGACATCTGGTTCTGCGGCTTCGGCGGCGGCTTTGTATCCTTGGCAAAGGCCGACGGCGCAAACGGCAGCGATGCCAAGGCCAGACTTGCGGCGATCCCGCCCCCGAATTGCAGGAAGCGGCGGCGTGAGGTTACCGGTTGTGCAGCAGCGTCGTTGATATCGCAGAAGCGGCACATGGCGGTTTTCCTTATGTGGGGAAAGCAGTGCCGATGTTTATGTCACTGCGAATGGAACGAAGCAATCCACCTAGGCTCTCCGGGCATCGGCGGGTGCCGTCGCTCTTCGCGCTGCAGCGGACAGGTCCGTGATCAGGCCCTAGGCGACGCCTGCCTCGCTACGCTGTAGGCGTCCCAACTGCCCCAGCTTACTTGCGCGAGGCTGCGCAGGTCGGTTGCCAGCGGCCGCTTGGTCTGTCTTTCGTGCGCAGCGATGCAGCGCTGGGATTCGGCGATCTTTCGATTGAGGTCGGCCAGGGCTTTTTGTTGTGCGTGGCCTGCCGCACCCGTCATCTCGCCAACCCGGAAGCGGGCGATTTCCAGTGCCTTCACGGCCTCGCGGTTCTTCTTGAGCTGAACCCGGTGCCAGGCGATGTTGCTATTGCTGTCAGCGATCATGTTTGCAGCCGCGATCATGAATGGGCAGGAGAGGGAGCGCTTGCGCTCGCCGGCCTGTGGTCGATCAGGTCAATCTCTTTGGATGCTCTCCTGGAATTTCAGGATGAGACGGCTTGGTTAACGCAGGGTTAATGCGACGAGCGGGATGCGGTGAACGGGCGCGCACTGATGATCTCGCCGGCGAAATAATTGACTTCAATATAGTGTTATTGCTATATTAATCGGGTGGCGATCTTGCAAAAGCCGGTGACGTGGATCGGGTCGTCTCGGGACGACCTTCGGTCCTTTCCCGACGAGGTTCGCCGCGTCATGGGTTTTGCGATCAACGATGCGCAGAACGGCGACGAGCATCCTCGTGCCAAAGCTCTGAAGGGTTTTGGCGGTCGAGCCGTGCTTGAGGTCGTCGATGATGAAGACGGCGACACGTACCGGGCTGTCTATACAGTTCGCTTTGCCGGAGCGATCTATGTCCTCCATGCCTTTCAGAAAAAGTCGAAGAAGGGGATCGCGACGCCGAAGCGTGAGATCGAAATAATCAGGGCACGGCTCAAAACGGCCGAAGCGCACTACCGAGAGAACTACGGAAAAGGAAGCAAGTGATGGGCAATGACAAAAAAGTAGCCGCAAGCAGCGGTAATATTTTTGCCGATCTCGGATTTGCCAATCCGGAAGAAGAATTGCTCAAGGCCAAGCTTATTCGCGAAATCCGCGGGATCATCAAACGCCGGAAGCTTACGCAGACCAAAGCTGCCGCCGTACTTGGGTTGAAGCAACCGGATGTTTCAGCACTCGTCACGGGTCGCGTGGGAAAATTTTCGATCGATCGTTTGGTTCGATGCCTGGATCGATTGGACTACAAGGTGGATCTCGTGGTGCGCCAAAAGCCGCGCCGCGCTTCATCACGAGCGATCGCTGCTTAGCCCGCAGGCGGGGCTGTCGCCGGCGCGTGACAGCCTTACCGCTGCTCCGCCGTTGCGGGCTTCTGGTCGTCGTCCGCCAGGCAGCGGATGACGAAGGCGGTCCAGTCCCGCGGCAGTATCTTGGCGATAAAGGCCTTGCGGCGGCACTCGAGTTGCTCGGCTTTCTTCGCGTTCGCCTTCTCCTCGGTGAGGGAAGATTGCCTGATCCGGCGCAGGGTCACCGGCTCGCCGTCGGATTCGAACTGCAACTCGTACGTCCGGCCATCGTTCGCGGTCGCGGTGCAGGCGATACTCTTGACCAGTCGCGTCGCGATGATCCCGAGTTGCCGGCAGGTGCCGGTTGAGGATTCGATCAACGGCACCGGCAGGCCGTCGACCTTCGGCCGGTCCTTGGAGTTCAGCAACATCCGGTCGACCTGCAGTTCATAGACATTGTCCTGCTCGCGGCGACCGGTCTCGCCTGAGAACGAGATGATGTGGCTGTGGTCCCTGGGATCGTCGAGCACGATCGTGAAATGCGCACGGCCCTGCTGGCCATGGAAATAGGCCACCGCCTTGCAGCCGAAATCACGGCCGGCGATCTTGAGCTTGGTGCACTTGCCCGATATGTGCGCGTACATGTCGATGTCGGGCTCTTCGCGTTCCACCGCGCCGGCGGCCAACGACGGCGTTGCCGCAACGAGCGCGGCAACAAGGAAGGGCCAGCAAAAGCGCATCATCACGTCCGGTTCGGGAGGATTGCCCGCGGGGGCAGAGGAAACATCGGTTCGAAGCGCATTGTGCCGGAACTCTTTGTCGTTTCAATGGAACTGTTTACCGTAAAAGCACGGCAACCTGCCGCATTGCAACGGGAAATGACGTCCCTTTAACCCCACACTAACTTGGATTCCTAACCGGGCTTCCATTCATCGTTGGTCTAATAGCCCCAAGCTTCCTGCGTGATCGATGCGAGGGTTTGGGACTTGGAGACCGGAGCCAAAGGGAGTTCGGACGTCGCGCAGGGCTATGCCGTGCGGCTGATGCAACATTTGGTGGTGCCGACCTTTGTGCTCAATCCAAAACGGCGCGTCGTCATCTGGAACCGGGCCTGTGAGCGCCTGACCGGCGTCGCCGCCTCCGAGGTCATCGGCACATCAAATCATTGGCGCGCCTTCTATCAGCAGCAGCGTTATTGCCTGGCCGATCTGGTCGCACTTGGACGGCCCGACAAATTGAGCCAGCTCTATCCCGAGCACACCATCCCCGATGACGGCGTTGGCTTTTCCGCCGAAAACTGGTGCGTGATGCCGAAGCTCGGCAATCAACTGTATCTGGCGATCGACGCCGGCCCGATCCACGACGAGGATGGCAAGCTGATCGCGGTCGTCGAAACCCTTCGTGACATGACCGATCAGAAGCGTGCGGAGCTGGCATTGCAGACGCTGGCGGCAAGCGACGGCCTGACCGGCCTGGCCAACCGGCGCTCGTTCGATCAGACGCTCGCGATGGAATGGGCGCGCGGGCATCGAACGAAGAAGCCGCTGTCGCTGCTGTTGTGCGACGTCGACCATTTCAAGCGCTACAACGATCTGCACGGCCATCAAAAAGGCGACGAGTGCCTGCGCGCGGTAGCTGATGTCATCGGCCGGAACGCGTTTCGCCCGGCCGATCTGTCGGCCCGCTATGGCGGCGAGGAGTTCGCGGTGGTCATGCCCGAAACCGATTCCACCGGCGCCCGCAAGCTCGCCGAGCGGCTGCGCGATGCGCTGGCACGGCTCCGGCTGCCGCATGGCGCGCCCGGCGTTTCGCCCTTCGTGACGCTGAGCGTCGGCATCGCGACGCTGGTGCCGAGCGAGGATACGCGCTCGGATTGGCTCTTGGGGCAGGCGGACCAGGCGCTCTACGCCGCCAAATATTCCGGTCGTAACCGCGTGGTTTCCGCCGACAGGGTTTTGGCCGCGTTTGCCGGCGCAAGGGATCTGCGCGACGAAAGCGAGACGTCGCCGGTGCGCAAGCGCCGGGCGCAAAAGTCGGCCTGACAAATCTTCAAGAGAGTCGCTTTTTCCTCGTCATGGCCGGGTTTGTCCCGGCCATCCACGTCTTTCTT
>JBOHIT010000224.1:0-4217 GCA_050726155.1 Bradyrhizobium sp. | reverse complement strand
AACCCGGAATCTCGAGATTCCGGGTCTGGTCCTTCGGACCATCCCGGAATGATGAATAAAAATCAGGAGCAAACAAAAATGTCTGATCGATTGAAGGGAAAGCGCGCTGTTGTGACCGCGGCGGCGGCGGGCATCGGGCGGGCTTGCGCGATTGCCTTCGTGCGTGAAGGCGCCACGGTGATCGCCACCGACATCAATGAAAGCGGTATCGCCACTTTGGCTAAGGAAGGCGTCGCCGAGACCGCCCGGCTCGACGTTCGCAACACCGCCGAGGTCAACGCCTTCGCCAAGCGCGTCGGAAAGATCGACATCCTGCTCAATGCGGCGGGCTTCGTGCACCACGGCACCATCATGGAGTGTTCGGACGAAGATTTTGACTTCTCGTTCGACCTCAACGTCAAATCCATGCACCGGACCATCAAGGCGTTTCTGCCGGCGATGCTGGCGGGCGGCGGAGGCAGCATCGTCAATATCTCGTCTTGCGCGGCGTTGCGGCCACCGGCCAACCGCTATGTCTACAGTGCTTCCAAGGCGGCGGTTTCGCTGCTGACGCGCGCGGTTGCGCTCGACTTCGTCAGCCAGGGCATCCGCTGCAACAGCATCTGCCCCGGTACCGTCGAGACGCCTTCGATGCTGGAGCGCGCGGCCGCCGCCGGCCCGGATGGAAAAGAGAAATTCGTCGCTCGCCAGAAGATGGGCCGGCTCGGCACCGCCGAGGAAATCGCGGCCATGGCGATCTATCTTGGCAGCGACGAAAGCGCGTTCACCACCGGCGTCGACCTCGTCGTCGATGGCGGCTACATGCTCTGACGTCGACGCGACCAAAGGATTGTTGGCATGAACAAGATCGATCTGAACGGCCGCAGCGCCGTCGTCACCGGTGGCGCGCAGGGATTCGGACGCGCAATCGCCGAACGCTTCGTCGCGTCCGGCGCGAAAGTCGCGATCTGGGATCATGACTTGCCGTTCGCTGAGAAGACCGCGAAGGAAATCGGCGACAATGCCAGCGCGTTCAAGGTCGACGTCTCCGATCTCGCCGCCGTCGAGCAGACACGCGACGCGACACTGAAGGCATTCGGCAAGATCGACATCCTCGTCAACAATGCCGGCATTACCGGTGCCAACAAGACGGTCTGGGAGATGGATCTCGACGATTGGCGCAGGGTCATGCGCATCAATCTCGACGGGCCCTTCATCTGCTGCAAGGCCGTGGTGCCGGTCATGATCGCCAACAAATACGGCCGCATCATCAACATCGCCTCGATCGCCGGCAAGGAAGGCAATCCGAACGCCGCGCATTATTCGGCGTCCAAGGCCGGCGTGATTGCGCTGACCAAGTCGCTCGGCAAGGAGCTGGCGCAGCACAACATTCTCGCCAACGCCGTGACGCCGGCCGCCGCAAAAACCGCGATCTTCGACCAGATGACACAAACGCATATCGACTTCATGCTCGCGAAAATCCCGAAAGCCCGCTTCCTGCTGGTGCAGGAACTCGCGGCAATGGTGGCGTGGCTGGCCTCCGAAGACTGCGCATTCTCGACCGGAGCGGTGTTCGACATCTCCGGCGGCCGCGCGACGTATTGAGATGGGCACGATCCGGGAAGGCGGTTGCCTGTGCGGCGCAGTCCGGTTCAAGGCGGAGGGCGAGCCGCTCAACGTCCGCATCTGCCATTGCCGCAATTGCCAGAAGGCAATGGGCTCGCCCTTCAATGCCCGCGCGCTGTTCGACCAACATGCGCTGACGGTGGTGGGCGAAACCGCGCGCTATCCATCGTCGGAAGCGCTGGACCGGGTTTTCTGCAAGACCTGCGGGACGCGGCTGTTCGCCTGGCGGAAAAGCCCGGCCGTCGCCGGAGTGGCACTGGCCACCTTCGATGACCGCAACGCCTTTGCACCGACTGAGCACATCTGGGTCTCGGAAAAGATCGATTGGGTCCGGCTCGACGATGGCCTGCGCCAATATCAGGAGGGAGTTCCCCGGTGATCCCGGCGTGCTAGGTTGAGCCTTCGCACCTGATAGCGTCGTTCGCGTCGCCTGAACGGATTGGATCATCCATTGTTTCCCAACATCTCCCTCTACGACGTCTCGGTCTGGGTATTGCCGATCGTGATCGCCATCACCTTCCACGAGGCCGCGCACGCCTTTGTCGCGTACCGGCTCGGCGACAACACCGCCCAGCAACTCGGCCGGGTCAGCTTCAATCCGTTCAAGCATATCGACCCCTTCGGCACCGTGATTCTCCCCGGCTTGCTGCTGTTGTCGCATTCGCCGTTCCTGTTCGGCTACGCCAAGCCGGTTCCGGTCAACTTCCGCAACCTCAACCATCCCCGGCTCGACATGGTCTGGGTGGCGCTGGCGGGCCCGGCGATCAACATTGTGCTGGCCGTGCTGGCGGCGCTTGCGTTCCATTCCCTGCCCTTCGTGCCCGCCAATGCCGCGCAATGGACCCTCGACAACCTCAAAAATGCGTTCCTGATCAATATCGTGCTCGCGATCTTCAACATGATGCCGATCCCGCCGCTGGACGGCGGGCGGGTCGCCGTGGGACTGCTGCCGCGGGTGCTGGCCTACCCGCTGTCCCGGCTGGAACCCTATGGCATGCTGATCCTGATCGGCTTGCTGATCCTGCTGCCCGTCATCGGCACCCAGCTCGGCCTAAATCTTGATGTTATTTCGGTAATACTGCGGACACTGACCGGGTATGTGATCCGCGCGCTTCTCTTTGTCACGGGCAACGCCTAAACCTTAGATAGCGAGATCGGTCAGAGGGAAGCTGTTTGGGGCCATGGTGATCAAAGCTGCCGATATGCTGATCGCGCGACGCGCCGACACCCGCGCAAGGGCAGATTTTGCCACCTGGAAGATGCTCGCCAAACTCAACGGCGCTTCCGCCCTGCCCGCCGAGGCGCAAGGCTTTCTCGTCAGCTACAAGCAACTCCTCGAGAAGATGACGGATGCGGACGCGTCCGAGGCCACCATCCAGCTGATGTACAAGAGCTACTATGCGGAGATGGGCGGCGCCGGAACGCCACCGGAAATTCCGGCCCGCTCTGGCGATGGCGCGGTTGACACCGGCAACGTCACCGCGTTTCGCCGGCCGGCGCCTGCCAGGCCCAAGGCGACCGCATCCGGTGGGCCCAACGCCAAGCGGCCGCTTCCGGTGGCGCTGATCTTCGCGTGCCTCGTCGTCGTCTATGTCGGCATCCGCTACTACTGGCGCTAATCGACGCTCGCGATAGACCTTCATCGTCATGCGCGTTTGAGCGGCACGCAGAGCGCTCGCATTCCCCGAATTCACCCGCAGGATGGAATATTCCGGCACGGACGTTCCGCCGCAGCCGCTAGGCGGCGGTTCGAATGCCGGGCATAATGGCGGTTGTTTCAACCAATATTCAAAAATGCCCTTGGAGGGGAAATGAAGCGATCCATTGCAACCTTGGTGATGACCACAAGCCTGGTATTTGCAGGCGGCGCATTCGCGCAAACGCTCGACAAGGTGGTCAAGGTCGGAAGCCTCGGAGACCAATCGGGTCTCTATGCCGACATCGGCGGCCCCGGCTCCAGCGCCGCCGCCCAGATGGCGATTGAAGATTCCGGTTTGCTGGCCAAGGGCTGGAAGATCGACCTGATCTCGGCCGACCATCAGAACAAGCCCGACGTCGGCGTCAACATCGGCAAGCAGTGGATCGATGTCGAGAAGGTCGACGTGTTCGTCGATCTCGCCAGCTCCGGCGTCGGCCTTGCGATCGCCAACCTCGCCAAGGAGAAGAACGTCGTCAATTTGAACTCCGGCTCGGCCTCCTCCGATCTCACCGGCGCGCAGTGCTCGCCGAACACGATCCACTGGGTCTACGACACCTGGATGCTGGCCAACGGCACCGGCAAGGCGCTGGTCAAATCCGGCGGCGACAGCTGGTTCTTCCTGACCGCGGACTACGCGTTCGGTCACGCGCTCGAGCGCGATACGGCGGCGGTCGTCACTGCCAATGGCGGCAAGGTGCTCGGCGGCGTCAAGCATCCGCTCAACACTGCCGACTTCTCCTCGTTCCTGCTGCAGGCGCAGAGCTCGAAGGCGAAGATCATCGGCCTCGCCAATGCCGGCGGCGACACCATCAACGCGATCAAGCAGGCTGCCGAGTTCGGTTTGATGAAGGGCGGGCAGAAGGCCTCGCCGCTGCTCGTCTTCATCTCCGATATCGACAGCATCGGCCTTGAT
>JBOHIT010000223.1:0-12075 GCA_050726155.1 Bradyrhizobium sp. | reverse complement strand
TCCAGCGCCATCCGCATGGCGCTGGCCGAGGGCCAGATCGATGACGCCACCGCGATGCTCGACGGACCGTGGTTCGTGACCGGCGAGGTGATCCACGGCGAGAAGCGCGGCCGCGACCTCGGCTATCCCACCGCCAATATCCGCCTCGACAAGAATTGCGCGCTCAAGCACGGCATCTATGCGGTGCGGGTCGGCCGCGGAACCGAACGGCTCAACGGCGTGGCGAGCTACGGCCGCCGACCGACCTTCGACAATGGCGCGCCGCTGTTGGAAGTGTTCCTGTTCGACTTCAAGGGCGATATCTACGGCGCAGTGCTCGACGTCGCTTTCATCGGCTTCATCCGCGACGAACTGAAGTTCGACGGCATCGAGCCGCTGATCCGCCAGATGGACGACGACAGCGCCCGGGCCCGCGCGATGCTGGCGGCCGCACCGGATGCGTACCCGAAGCTCGGGGTGATCGAATGAGCAAAACCGAAAAGCAAAAGATGCTCGCGGGCGAATTGTATCGACCGGATGCCGAACTCAACGCCGAACAGGCCGTCAACAAGGCCTGGCTGGTGCGCTACAACACGGCACTGGCGCAGCCGGTGTCGGAACGGCTTGCGCTGCTGCGCGAACGCCTCGGCCACGTCGGCAAGGATGCCGTGATCCGGCCGCCGTTCTTCTGCGACTTCGGCTACAACATTCGCATCGGCGACAACGTGTTCATGAACTTCAACTGCGTCATCCTCGATGTCGTTGAAGTCTCGATCGGCGACCGCACCCAGATCGGACCCGCGGTGCAGATCTACGCCGCCGATCATCCCCGCGATGCCGAAAGCCGGCGCGACGGCCTCGAGTTCGGGCGCCCGGTCCGGATCGGCAGCGACGTCTGGATCGGCGGCGGCGCCATCATCCTGCCCGGAATTACCATCGGTGACGGGGCCGTGATCGGCGCCGGCAGCGTGGTCTCGCGGGACGTCGTCGCGGGCGTGACCGTCATGGGAAATCCGGCCCGGCCGCGCTAGCAGACCGTCATCCCCGGGATGAACGCAATTGCGTTCACCCGAGAGGTGCGAGCGCTTTAGCGAGCCTCGAAGGATGACTGCCGCAGCCCGCGGCCCATCCTTCGAGACGCGGCCAAGAGGCCGCTCCTCAGGATGACGGTGGTATGTGTTGCGGGGCTTTGCGATTTCCCCGTCCGGCTGCTATGGAAAGCCCCATGTTTTCGCGGCGCATCATACGCATTAGCGGCCCGGCTTCCGCCTGAGCTTCGGCTCGGCGCAAGACCGGGATTTTCCTGTTCATCCGCGTCCCCAGCGTCATCAGCGCCGTTTACGAGCCAAATCAGAGCATTCATGTCCGAAAAACCGCAAAAGTCCGATTCCGCCGACTATTCCAAGACCCTGTTCCTGCCGCTGACGGAATTCCCGATGCGCGGCGGCCTGCCGAAGCTCGAGCCGGAGATCCTCAGCTACTGGAACAAGATCGGCCTCTACGAGAAGCTGCGCGAGAGCGCGCGCGGCCGCGCCAAATTCGTGCTGCATGACGGCCCGCCCTATGCCAACGGCAACATCCATATCGGCCACGCCCTTAACAAGATCCTCAAAGACGTCGTGACCAAGAGCCAGCAGATGCTCGGCTTCGATTCCAACTACGTGCCGGGCTGGGATTGCCACGGCCTGCCGATCGAATGGAAGATCGAGGAAGAGAACTACCGCTCCAAGGGCAAGCAGAAGCCCGACTTCCGCGACTCCACCGCGATGGTGGCGTTCCGCAGGGAGTGCCGCGCCTATGCGACGCACTGGCTCAACGTGCAGCGCGAGGAATTCAAGCGGCTCGGCATCATCGGCGACTGGGACCATCCCTACGCCACCATGAGCTATCCGGCCGAAGCCCAGATCGCGCGCGAGCTGATGAAGTTCGCCGCCAACGGCACGCTCTATCGCGGCTCCAAGCCTGTGATGTGGAGCGTGGTCGAGAAGACCGCGCTGGCCGAAGCCGAGGTCGAATACGAGGACTACACCTCGGACACGGTGTGGGTGAAATTTCCGGTGACCTCGCCGGCGCATGGCGCGCTCGCCAATGCATCGGTCGTGATCTGGACCACGACGCCCTGGACGCTGCCCGGCAACCGCGCCATCAGCTTCTCGCCCAAGATCGCCTACGGTCTGTATGAGGTCACCGACGCGCCCGCGGACAATTGGGCCAGAAACGGCGACCTCCTGATCCTCGCCGATGCACTGGCCGAAAGCGTGTTCAAGCAGGCGCGCGTCACAGCCTGGAAGAGGGTGCGCGAACTGCCGGCCGATACGCTCGATGCGGTGGAATGCGCCCACCCATTGAAAGGCTTCGGCGGCGGCTATGAATTCACCGTGCCGCTATTGCCTGGTGACCACGTCACCGACGATACCGGTACCGGCTTCGTGCACACCGCGCCCGGCCACGGCCGCGAGGACTTCGACGTCTGGACGGCGAACGCGCGCGAACTCGACAGCCGCGGCATCAACACCGCGATCCCCTACACCGTCGACGAGAACGGCGCCTTCACCGACCACGCACCCGGCTTCACCGGCAAGCGCGTGATCAACGACAAGGGCGAAAAGGGCGACGCCAACGAGGCCGTGATCAAGGTTCTGGTCGAGCACGGTCGGCTGCTCGCGCGCGGCCGGCTCAAGCATCAGTATCCGCATTCCTGGCGCTCGAAGAAGCCGGTGATCTTCCGTAACACGCCGCAATGGTTCATCGCGATGGACAAGGACATTGCGGATAACGGTCATGCGAAGAAAGGCGACACGCTGCGCGCCCGCGCGCTGCACGCCATTTCAGTAACGCAATGGGTGCCGCCCGCCGGCCAAAACCGCATCAACGGCATGATCGCCGGCCGACCGGACTGGGTGATCTCGCGGCAGCGCGCCTGGGGCGTGCCGATCGCGGTGTTCGTGCGCGAAAAGGGCGACGGCTCCGCCGAAATCCTGCAGGACGAGATCGTCAACCAGCGCATCGCCGAGGCCTTCATGGAGGAAGGCGCCGACGCCTGGTACATGGACGGCGCCCGCGAACGTTTTCTGGGATCACGCGCGGCTGAGGACTGGAACAAGGTCGACGACATCTGCGACGTCTGGTTCGATTCCGGCTCGACGCATGCTTTCGTGCTGGAAGACCGCCAGAACTTTCCCAATCTCGGCAACATCGTCCGCAAGGTCGATGGCGGCGAGGATACCGTGATGTATCTGGAAGGCAGCGACCAGCATCGCGGCTGGTTTCATTCTTCGCTGCTGGAAAGCTGCGGCACCCGTGGCCGCGCGCCCTATGACGTGGTGCTGACGCACGGCTTCACGCTGGACGAGAACGGCCGCAAGATGTCGAAGTCGCTCGGCAACACCGTCGAGCCGCAAAAAGTGATGAAGGATTCCGGCGCCGACATTTTACGTCTCTGGGTCTGCGCCACCGACTACGCCGACGACCAGCGCATCGGGCCGGAAATCCTGAAAAACACCATCGAGACCTATCGCAAGCTGCGCAACTCGATCCGCTGGATGCTCGGCACGCTGCATCACTTTAGGGAAAGCGACGCGGTGACGCCGTCGGAGATGCCCGAACTCGAGCGGCTGATGCTGCACGAACTCGCCAAGCGCGCCGCGATCGTGCGGCAGGCCTATGCCGAGTTCGACTACAAGACCGTGGTCGCCAGCCTGTCGGCGTTCATGAACACCGAATTGTCGGCGTTCTATTTCGACATCCGCAAAGACGCGCTGTATTGCGACGCGCCGTCGTCGCTGACGCGCAAGGCCGCGCTGACCACGATCGACATCATCTGCGACGCGATCCTGAAATGGCTGGCGCCGGTATTGAGCTTCACCACCGACGAAGCCTGGCGGATGTACCGGCCGGACGCCGAGCCGTCGGTGCATCTGACGCTGTTCCCGACGGATTTCGACGCGTTCCGCGACGACGCACTCGCCGCGAAATGGGAGACCATCCGCAATGTCAGACGCGTCGTCACCGGCGCGCTCGAACTCGAACGCGCCGCCAAGAACATCGGCTCGTCGCTGGAGGCCTCGCCGCTGGTTTACGTCTCCGACAAAGCGATCTTCAGCACGCTGTTCGACGTCGACCTGGCCGAAATCTGCATCACCTCGAACGCGATGGTGACCAATGAGGACGCACCGGCGGACGCGTTTACGCTCGCTGACGTTCCCGGTGTCGCGGTCGTGGTCGAAAAGGCGGTCGGTACCAAATGCGCGCGGTCGTGGAAGATCCTGCCGACCGTAGGCGAAGACGCCGAATACCCCGATGTCTCGCCGCGCGACGCGCAGGCCTTGCGGGAGTGGAAGGCGCTGGGAGTGGCGGTGTGAGCCCTCACCTCCGCGCCGGAATCATCGCCGGGATCGTCACGCTGGTGCTCGATCAGGCCTCGAAGCTGTGGCTGCTGTTCGTGTTCGACATCGCCCGCCGGGGTGCTGTGAAGGTGACGCCGTTCTTCGACCTGGTGCTGGCCTGGAATGTCGGGATCAGCTTTGGCTGGTTCCAGAACGATGGCTTCCTGGCCCAGGCCGTGCTGACCACGATCAAGGCCATTGCCGTGGTCGTGCTGGCGATCTGGATGGCCCGCTCGCGCACCCGGCTTGCAACGGTGGCGCTCGGCCTGATCATCGGCGGAGCGATCGGCAATGCCATCGATCGCGTGGCTTATGGTGCGGTGGTCGATTTCGCCCTGTTCCACCTCGAGATCGGGGGAAAAACCTTCAATTGGTACGTGTTTAACCTTGCGGATGTGGCCATTGTTGCCGGGGTGGCGGCCCTATTGTATGATTCCTTCATGGGGGTACCCGCCGCAAAAGCGCCCTGATCCCGGCCGATACGGACCGGTGGCGGCTGCGTGGCCAAGCCCTTGGACATTAAGTCCTTGGACGCCAAGCCCTTGGACGTTTTGCGGAAATTTGATGGGAACGAGCGCGATGCGCGAGACCGAAGCCAGCTTCTGGATGGTGCAGAAAACCTCGCTGACCCGGGCAACGCGGTTCGCCGCGATTGCGCTCGGCATCGGCCTCGTGATGGCGGCCGGACCCGTGCGCGCGGCCGACGACGACGAGGACGACAAGACCTTCGAGGAAAAGATCATCGAAGGCATCATGGCCGGCATCGGCGGCACCAACATGGAAAACAAGGGCATCGACTACCGTGAGCGCTCGCCGCTGGTGGTGCCCCCAAAGCTCGATCTGCCACCGCCGGCCGGCACTTCGGCTGAAGTGAAGGCGCCGAACTGGCCCAAGGATCCCGACGTGCAGCGTCAGAAGGCGGCAGCCGCAGCCCGCAAGAAGGCCAACAAGGATCCGATCGAAGCCGCGCGCATCCTGACGCCAAGCGAACTCGCTGCCGGCAAGACGGCGGCTACCTCCCGCCGCGACAACGATCCGGTGCAGCCGGGCAATTCCTACAACAACCCGATCCTGAGCCCGTCGCAGCTCGGCTATACCGGCGGCTTAAGCGGCCTGTTCGGCGGCAGCAAGACCGAAACCGCGCCGTTCAAGGGTGAGCCGACACGGGAATCCCTGACCCAGCCTCCGCCCGGCTACCAGACACCGTCGTCGAATTACGCGTACGGCACCGGGCCGAAGGAATCGCTGAACAAGGAATACAACCCGGCTCAGGGTAAGTATGGCGAATAGTTAAGCCGATCTCTCGCCTTCGTGACGATGCCGGTTCCGGCCGCGGTGTACGATGCCGCGGCTTTATCCCGAACGCTTGGGTTCGGGCTTCCAGACAGGTCATGATGTCCGCACATCGCTTAGCCGTTTCGCTCGCTGCCGCTTTCATTTCGACATCAGCCTTTTCCGCCGGCAGCGCGCTGGCCCAGACCACGGTGACGTCGGAACGTCCCGCCAGCTTTGCCCTCGGCAATGGCCTGCAAGTTGTGGTGATCCCCGATCACCGCACCCCCGTCGTGACCCAGATGATCTGGTACAAGGTCGGTTCCGCCGACGAGACGCCGGGCAAATCGGGGCTGGCGCATTTCCTCGAACATCTGATGTTCAAGGGCACTGCGAAACATCCCGCCGGTGAATTCTCCGAGACCGTGCGCCGCATCGGCGGCAACGAAAATGCCTTCACGTCGGTCGACTACACCGGCTATTTCCAGCGCGTGCCGCGCGAGCAGCTCGGCCGGATGATGGAATTCGAGGCCGATCGCATGACCGGCCTCATTCTGAAAGATGAAAACGTGCTGCCCGAGCGCGACGTCGTGCTCGAGGAATACAACATGCGGGTCGCCAACAATCCGGAAGCGCGATTGGGCGAGCAGATCATGGCGGCGCTGTATCTCAACCATCCCTATGGCCGCCCGGTGATCGGCTGGCGCCAGGAGATCGAGAAGCTCGATCGCGAGGACGCGCTGGCGTTCTACAAGCGCTTCTACGCGCCGAACAACGCGACGCTGGTGATCGCCGGCGACGTCGACGCCAAGGAAATCCGCCCGATGGTGGAGCGCGCCTATGGCGCCATCCCCGCCCAGCCGGCCATTCCCACGCAGCGCATCCGCCCGCAGGAGCCGGTGCCCGTAGCGCCCCGCACCGTGACGCTGTCGGATCCGCGCGTCGAGCAGAACGGCTTGCGGCGCTATTACCTCGTCCCCTCCTCCACGACCGCCGCAGCGGGTGAAAGCCCGGCGCTCGACGTGCTCGCGCAATTGATGGGCGGCGGCTCCAACTCCTACCTTTACCGCGCGCTGGTGATCGACCGTCCGCTCGCGATCAGCGCTGGCGCCGGCTACCAGGGCACCTCGCTCGATCCGTCGCAATTTTCGATCTCGGTCTCGCCGAAGGCCGGCGTGGAGTTTTCGGCAGTAGAACAGGCGATCGATGACGTGATCGCGGACGTCATCCAGAATCCCGCCCGCGCCGAGGATCTCGAACGGGTCAAGACCCAGTTGATCGCGGAAGCGATCTACGCCCAGGACAACCAGGCGACGCTGGCGCGCTGGTATGGCGGCGCGCTCACCACCGGGCTTGGCATCGACGACATCCGTAACTGGCCGGACCGCATCCGCGCCGTCACCGCCGAACAGGTTCGTGACGCCGCCCAGAAATGGCTCGACAAGAAGCGATCGGTGACGGGTTATCTGATCAAAGATTCGGCGCCGAAACGCGAGGAGAAGCGCTCGTGAACGATATCTCCACCCGCGCACGGCGCACTGCAACCATTGCCGTCGCCGGCCTCGCGCTGACACTGCTGGCATCGGCGCCATCGCACGCGGCCGCAAAAATCCAGCGCCTGGTGTCGCCCGGCGGCATCGAAGCCTGGTTCGTGCAGGACGCCACCGTACCGCTGATTGCAATGGAATATGCCTTCAAGGGCGGCTCGGGCCAGGATCCGGCCGGCAAGCCCGGCACCGGCAACATGGTCGCCGGGCTGCTCGATGAAGGTGCCGCCGATCTCGATTCCAAGACCTATCACGAGCGGCTCGACCGCCGCGCCATCGAACTGAGCTTCTCGGCGACGCGGGATTATTTCCGCGGCAGCTTGCGCATGCTCAAGGACAACAAGGACGAAGCCTTCGACCTGCTGCAGCTGGCGTTGACCTCGGCGCGTTTCGATGCCGATGACGTCGAGCGCATCCGCGCGCAGGTAATCTCGGGCTTGCGGCGCGACACCACCAACCCCTCCTCGCTGGCGAGCCGCAAATTCCTGGAAGTCGCCTTCGGCGACCATCCCTATGGCCGTTCGGCGTTCGGCACGCTCGACAGCGTGCCCAAGATCGACGTGTCGGACATGAAAGCCTATGTCGGCCGCACCCTCGCCAAGGACAATTTGCGGATATCCGTGGTCGGCGATATCGACGCCGACGCGCTCGGCAAGCTCTTGGACAAGACGTTCGGCGGATTGCCCGCCAAGGCGAGCCTGACGCCGATACCCGAAATCGAGGCCGCCACGCCACCGCAGCGCGCCTTTGTCCCGCTCGACGTGCCGCAGACCGTGGTCACGTTCGGTGGCCCCGGCATCCGCCGCCACGATCCGAATTTCATGGCCGGCTATGTCGTGAACCATATTCTCGGCGGCGGATCATCGTCGCGGCTTTACAAGGAAGTCCGCGAAAAGCGCGGACTGGCGTATTCGATCTATGAATCGCTGCTCTGGATGGACCGCTCCGCGCTGTTCATCGGCAACACCGGCACCCGCGCCGACCGCGCCGGCGAAACCGTCGATGCGATCGAAAAGGAAATCCGCCGCATCGCCGAGGACGGCCCGACCCAGAAGGAACTGGACGAGGCCAAATCCTATTTGAAGGGCTCGCAGATGCTGGCGCTCGATACGTCGTCGAAGCTCGCCTCGGCGCTGCTGCAATACCAGCTCGACAAGCTGCCGATCGACTACATCGAACGGCGCAACGCGCTGGTCGACGCCGTGACGCTCGACGACGCCAAAAAGGCCGCACAGACGCTCTGGGGCAAGGGCCTGCTCACCGTCATCGTCGGCCGCGCCCCGCAGGCCGCCGCACAGCCGGCTGCGGCCGTGCCGCCGCCAAAGGCGAACTGACGGCGCAACTTTCGTCCAAAACCGCTATCTTGCGCGCACCGATTCTTTTCACGCCCGGTGAACGCCATGCTGCGGGTTTCCCGCGACCTTATCATCGACGAGAACGACATCGAGATCGGCTTTGTCCGCGCCTCCGGCCCGGGCGGGCAGAACGTCAACAAGCTTTCGACCGCCGCCCAGCTCCGCTTCGACACGCGCAAGATCACGCTGCCGGAGGACGCCGCGCTGCGGCTCAACCGGCTTGCCGGCCAGCGCATGACCAAGGAAGGCGTGATCGTGATCCACGCCCAGCGCTTCCGCACCCAGGAGCGTAACCGCGCCGACGCCATCGACCGCCTGCTCGAGCTGTTGCGGGAAGCGATGGTGCGCCCGGTGCCGCGGCGCGCCACCAAGCCGACCTTCGGATCCAAACAACGGCGGCTGGAAGGCAAGAAGAGCCGCAGCGACGTCAAGTCAAAGCGCGGCGCCGTGCGCTACGACGATTGACGACACCTGCGGCGCGGATGTGCTTGCGGCTACGGAAGAAACTCCGGCCGCCACGCGACCGGAGTTTCTGAGTCCTGAACCTGCCGAGGGGAATTAGTACCGCTTTCCGGTCGCGGGATCGACGGCGGCGCCACCGCTGCCTTTATGCGCGCCACTGCCGGCGCCGACGGTGCCCTTCGCCTTCGCATTGACGCCCGCCTTCTCTCCGGCAGCACCCGCCTGCGCGTTGAGTTCCTCGTCCTCGTTGATCGGCGCCCCCTGCATTTGGCTCTTGCCCTGCACGCCGCCACGGACCTTGGTGTCGGAGGAGGCGCCCTGCGCCAACACCGGACCAGCCAGCATGGCGGAGACGGCAAGCGCGATCGCCGAGGTTTTCACTAACTTCATTCACTTCTCCTGGGTTTGATTTTGCAATGAACGTTCCGTTATTCCCAGCGCCATCCGCCCGGAACCGCTCATCGCATAGACCAATGTGTCGCGAACGGCGCACGCACCATGCAAGCTGCGCCGTGTGGTCATCGTTTAGGGATTTCTGGGCAATTTCGCGAAAACTTGGCCACGGATCGACCCAATATGCGGCGAGCAGTCAGTCGCGGATCAAATACTCGCGGATCATGATGCGCGCGCGGTGAATGCGGGCCTTGACGCTTTCGCGCGAAAGATCGAGCACGCCGGCAATCTCGTCGATCGAAAACTCCTCGATGTCGCGCAGCAGGATCACCTCGCGATAATGATCGGGCAGCGATTGAATGGCGCGCGACCGCATCGCCCGCTCCCAGCCCGGCAAATTCTTTCGATAGAACATAGCAGCTCCTTTGATTTCACGAGAGAACTCATGCGTTCTCGTGTCATAGAGCCGCCCGTCCGGGCTTTCGGTTCGCACGATCCGGAACCGGGCCGGCCGCAAACAACACCGCTTTTGTTCCGGCGTGAAACAGCCCGCTACTACCACCGCTTGTTGGCTGCGACCTAAAGTCCGTGCACGCCGACGGGGATGTAGATGGCAAAACTGCGCGGGACGCATGCAATTGGGCTGGGGTTGTGCAGCGCGATGCTTGTCGTGAACACCGCCACGGCACAAATGGCGCTGCCCACGGCAAAACCGCCCGATGGCGCGACCTTGTTCAAACAGCAATGCGCGACTTGCCACACCACAAATCTGTCTGATCCGGTGCGGCAAGGCCCGCCGTTGCTCAAGATCGTCGGCAAGCCCGCCGGCAAGGTCGACGGCTTCCACTACTCGGCGGCATTCGCCTCGGCCGACTTCGTCTGGGACGACGCCAGGCTGGATGCCTGGCTGGCCAACCCGCAGGCGATCATTCCCGGCGCCACCATGGCCTACCGGCAGGCGAAGCCCGAAACCCGCGCGGCCATCATCGGTTATCTCAAGGAGTTGAACTGAATGGCAAAACCGGTTCACTCGATGGTCCGCGTGCTCGATGAGGCGAAGTCGCTGAACTTCTACGCGCGCGCTTTCGGGCTCGAAGTCGCCGACCATCTCAAATTTCCGGATTTCGCGCTGATCTATTTGCGTCATCCCTCCTCGCCCTTCGAGCTCGAACTCACCGTCAATTTTGACCGCAAGGAACCCTATGTGCTGGGCGACGGATACGGCCATCTCGCGGTTGTTGTCGATGACGTCGCCGCCGAACACGTCAGATTCGAGCGGGAACAATTGTCTCCCGGGCCGCTGCGCGACTTCAAGCATGACGGCAGGACGCTGGCGCGTTTTTTCTTCGTCGCCGACCCCGACGGTTACAAGATCGAAGTGATCCAGCGAGGTGGCCGCTTCGGTTAATCGAAATCAAGACAAACCTTCAATGGAGGACACCCATGAGAGAAGTCGATCGTCGAAGCAAATATAATCGTCGAATCTTTCTCCAAGCCGCGGCAACGGCGGTCCCGGCCGTCGCAATTGCAACAGGCGCCGGTCTCGGCATTGAAGGCGCATGGGCCGACGACGCGACCGCGCTGACGCCGGCGACGCTGAAGACGCTGGTCAAGGTCGCGCGCGATATCTATCCGCACGATTTCCTCGGCGACAGCTACTACATCACCGCGATCAAGCCATGGGATGGCAAGGCGGCGAAAGACCCAGCCGTTAAATCCCTGATCAATGACGGCGTCGCCAGGCTCGACCAGGACGCCAACGACCGCCACAAGGTCGCCTATGCCCTGGTGCCGTGGGAGGCGGATCGCGTCGTGCTGCTGCAACGCATCGAGCAGACCGCGTTCTTCCAGAAGATCCGCGGCGATCTCGTCGTCTCCCTCTACAACCAAAAAGAGCTGTGGCCGAAGTTCGGGTACGAAGGCTCTTCCGCCGAACATGGCGGCTACATCAAACGCGGCTTCGCCGATATCGACTGGCTCCCGAAGGTTTAGGCCCGGGCAATTAATCCAGCAACGAACGGTGAGGAGGAACTCAAAATGGCAAAATTCGATTTGAATGACAGCGGTGTGGTCGTAATCGTGGGCTCTGGCGCCGGTGGCGGAACGTTGGGCAACGAACTCGCGCAGAAGGGCGTCAAGGTCGTGATCCTCGAAGCCGGCGCGCGCATAGAAAACCAGGACTTCGTCAACGATGAATGGGAGAGCTTTACCCAGCTCGCATGGACCGACATGCGCACCACATCGGGGAGCTGGCGGGTCGCCAAGGACTTCGCCAACCTGCCGGCCTGGATCGTCAAGGCGGTCGGCGGTTCGACGACACACTGGGCCGGCGCATCGCTGCGCTTCGAGGAGCACGAATTCAAGATCAAGAGCACCTATGGCGGCATGCCCGGTGCCAATTTGCTGGATTGGCCGATTACGCTCGCCGAATTGGAGCCGTGGTACGCCAAGGCTGAAAACAAGATGGGCGTCACGCGTACCAACGGTATTCCCGGCCTGCCCGGCAATAACAATTTCAGGGTGCTCGAAGCCGGCGCGAAGAAGCTCGGCTACAAGTCCGTGCATACCGGCAACATGGCCATCAACAGCGAGCCCCGCGACGGGCGCGGCGCCTGCCAGCAGATCGGCTTTTGCTTCCAGGGCTGCAAATCGGGGGCGAAGTGGTCGACGCTCTATACCGAA
>JBOHIT010000222.1:0-6875 GCA_050726155.1 Bradyrhizobium sp. | reverse complement strand
GCATAGCGGTCGAGCGTGCCTTCATACTTGAAAATCAGCGCGCCCAATGCGGCGTGATATTCGCGCAGCACGTTCATCGCCTCTTCCGGCTCGGTGGTCTCGGTGAACGAGGTAAAGCCGCGCATGTCGCAGAACACCACCGTGACCTCGCGGCGGTGGCTGTCGAGCAGGCCTTCATGGCCGTCGCCGGACGCGATCAGCTGCGCCACCTGCGGCGCCAGGAAACGTTCGAGGCGGCGGATGCGTTCGATCTCGCCGAGTTGGGTCTCGACCCGCTCTTCGAGCGACTTGTTCCAGTCGATCAACTGATGGGTCTGCTCCTGCAGCTTGTCGGCCTGTTCGCGCACCGTGGAGTTCGCCATCTCCAGTTCGCGACTCTTGTGGTCGACTTCGCTGAACAGCCGCGCGTTGCGCATCGCGAGCACGGCCTGGTGCGCAAAGGTCTTCATCAGGCCGATCAGATTGTCGGAAAACTCGCCGGCGTTCCGCCGCAGCACCACCAGCGATCCCAGAATGCCCTGCTGGTCGACCAGCGGCACGATCAGTACCGACTGGAAGCCGGCCTCGACCACGACATCCCTGAGCGGATGATCGGTGATGTCGCCGAGATCGGGGATCGCGATCGGCTCGCTCCTGGCGGCGGCCTCGCCGAGCGGCGAATTGTCGGCATCGATGGCAAGATGCTGACCCTCGGCCGCCTTGTCGATGCCGATCGATTCGGTGAGGTTGAATTGGCGGTTGGCGGCGTCATAGCCGTAGATCAACACCGCGTCGGCATGGGTGATTTCGAGTGCGCGGGCGGCGACCGTCGGCAGCACCGCGTTGAGATCGAGCGACGACGATACCGCGCGGCCGACCTCTTCCAGCACCTTGAGCTCGTTGATCGACTGCGCCAGATCGCGCGTCCGCTCCTTCACCTTGGCCTCCAGGCCGGAATAGGTCTCGGCGAGCTGGCTCGCCATGCCGTTAAACTGGTCGGCGAGTTCTTCCAGCTCGTCGGAGGTCTTGACCTCGATGCGCTGGCTGAAATCGCCGGTGCCGAGCCGGTGCGCGCCGGCGCGCAGCGCCTTGATCGGCACCAGCATCCGCCGCGCCATGATGGTGCCGGCGATGATCGCGGTGACGAGGCCCAGTGCGATCAACAGCGCGATCCGCGCCAGCTGGTCGCGGATCGGCGTCAGCGCCTGCGCCGTCGGCTGCTCGTAGAATATCGACCAGTTGACCCGCGGCAGCGTGCTCACCGCCGTCAGCACGCCGACGCCGGAAATATCGGTTCCCTCGGTCAGCGGCGTGCCGCCCTGCGCCTTGATCGCGGCGACCTGGGGCAGGCGCGACAGATCCTTCTCGGTATCGGGCCCGCGCGTCGAACTCGCCAGCACCACGCCGCGCACATCGACGATATAGGCAAAGCCGACCTTGCCGACCTGGCTGTCGCCAAGGAAATCCTCCAGGAAACGCAGGTCGATCTCGGCGATGGTGACCTGGTTGTCCGAGTGCGATACCGCGATCGACAGCACCGGCTGGCCCTCCTTGAAGGAGGTCGTAAAATTGTTGCCCCGGGTCGCGGTCTCGGTAAAGCGCAGGTCGCGCGAGAAATCCGCGTTGCTGCCGAAGGTGACGGTCTGCCGGGTATAGCGCAGCTGTTCGCGGCCGGTGGCCGACAGCAGCGTCAACTGGTTGATGGAGGACACCTGGCCCAGCAACAGCGCATAGTCGGCGCGGCGAAGTTCAAGCGAGTTGGACGACACCCGCGTGACCCGGCTGATCTGCCGTTCGAGGTCGGTGATCGATTGCTGGATGCGCTTGGCGGTCGCCTCGGCCTTCTCCGACATGCCGCCGGTCACCGAGGTCTTGATGCCGCGGTAGCTGATCCAGATTTCCATCGCGCCGTTGACTGCGAGCACGAACACGACAAGGCCGACCAGCGCGATGACGTATTTCGCGAACAGGCCCTCACGCAGGAACCAGACCTTATCCTTGGCGCCGTTCACATCCGGATCCTCGCGCGCCACGCGGATTGTGCGCGCATCGGGTTGTCGGTGGCAGCCGTCCCCGGCCGGGAGCCGCCGCGGTTGGGCCTGTTTAGCACGATTTGGGAGCCTGCGTCGGTGGCCCATCCCACATGGTTAGCCCTGAATGTAGGGGGATCCCCCGGGAAATCGGCCGCGGCGGGAAGAGAGGTCACCGATTAAACAGCTGTCGCAACACCTCATTCATCGCCTGGCTATCCGCCTGCGGCGCAGCGTCATTCTGCGCCGCGGGAGCGGCCGGCGCCGCGGGCTCGGCTTCGGCGGGCTGGCCGGGAATAGCAATGCTGCGCTGGCTGTTCGGCCGCGGCGCGGCTTGGCCTGCACCTTGACCGACCCCCTGGCCCGGGGCACCACCCTGTGGGGCGCCGCCCTGGCCCTGGCCGCCGCTCAAGCCTTGCTGCAGCAGATTGCCTATGGCCTCGCCGAGCGGGCCGTTGAGCAGATCGCCGCCCGGTCTGCCTTGCCCGCCGGGCGCGCCCGGTTGTCCGCCACCCTGCTGTCCGCCGAGCAGTCCGCCCAATGCCGCGCCGAGGCCTCCCGCATTGGCGCCGCCCGGGACTCCCGGCTGTCCACCCGCGGCACCCGGTTGTCCGCCGTTGAGCAGTCCTCCCAAGGCGGCACCAAGGCCGCCGCTGTTGGGCCCGAACAGCCCCTTGCCCATCTCTTTGAGCTTGGCATAGGCCGCATCCGGATTGTCGAGGATGCCCTGCATGTCCGGATAGATTTTCGGCGCGCCCCACGGTCCTGCGATCATCACGGGAATGCCGAACCCGACCGGCTCGTTGGCGCGCCCCTGGCCTTCGGTGGTCATCACCAGTTTCGGCTCGACGCGGAACCCGATCTGCTTGGTGTCGAGTGCGATGGTGCCGACGCCGGTCATCCGCACCAGGGGACCGATCAAAGTGAGATCGGTGGTAACGGCCTGCCCCTTGTCGATCTTGAACGACGCCGAAAGCTGCGTGAGATCCGTCGCCTGCTCCTTGTTCTCCTGCCAGACGGACAGTGTGCTCGATGTCAGCGAGCGGATCATCTGGGCGACGTTGAGGCCTTTGATTGCGCCGTCCTGGAATACGACAAATGCCGTGCCCTGCAGGCCGGCCATGATCGCGCGGTGATTATTGCCGGCGGAGCGCACGCTGATCTTGGTCTGCATCCTGCCGTCGAGCTTGTCGAAATCGGCCAAGCCTTTCAGCAGCGGCAGCGCGCGCACGCCGGTCAGATCGGCGCGCAGCGCAAACGAAGGATTGGCGGTCGAGGCATCGATGGTGAGATCGCCACTGGCGTTGCCGTCATAGGCGCCGAGGTTGGAGATCTGCGCTTTCAGTACGCCGCTGGTGAGCGTGGCGTCGATCGCCGCCGGTGCAAAACGCGCATCTCCGATATTGAGCGCGGCTGCGGAAATCCGCGCCTGCGCGTCGACATAATTGAGGCCGGTGAGATCGATCGTCGCATTGCTCCAGGGCTGCGCCGCCGAACCGCCGCTGCCGCGGGCCATCGGGACGTCCAGCCGCTGGAAATCGAGATCGAGCTTCACCAGCGGCTTGCCCGCGGTGTCGACCGAGGCCCAGCCGTTGAACGCGGCGTCGCCGAGCGTGCCGGTCAAGCCGTTGATCATCACCACCGAACCGTTGAGCCGCACTTCCGCCTTGCCCGACAGTTGCGCCTGCAGCAAACCGGGCGCGTCGATCTTGAATTCCGTTGGAATGTTCTGCCGCTGGAGCGGCGGCGCCGGGGCCATCGCCTTGATGTCGAATTTCAGCGCATGCTCGGTGGTGCGCGCATTGCCGGTCGCGCGGATCTTGCGATCGCTATCGATGGTCATTTCGGCATTGATGGCCTCGATCCGGTTCTCGACGCGGTCGCGCAGATTGGAAAACACGACCGTGCCGCCGGTGACGCTGACATGCTCGATCGTCAAGCCGTCGCCTGCGCTTGCGGCGGGCCTCGGCGCGAGGGCGGCGTCCTTCAGCCGTTCGCGCTGCAGCGGCAGGTTCACGACCGGACGAACGAGGACCAGTTCGGTGACCTGCGGCTTGCCGGACCACAGGCTCGCCAGCGTGACGTCGGCCTGGATGCTGGCCACGGTAATGCGGTTGTTGACGTCGCCGTTCTTCGGGTCCTGCAGCGTAACGTCGTAGAGCACGATGTTGAGCGACGGCCAGAACCCGATCCTGGTTGTGCCGTTGATGGTGAGCTTGTAGCCGCTCTCGCGCTCGGCCCGCTCCTGAATCTGCGTCGCCATGAAGCCGGAGGGGATGCCGATCACCATCAGCAGCCCGACGATGACGATCACGGCTCCGATGGCGGCTCCGGCGAGTTTCAATGCTCTCATTTCGACTTTCCAGACCGGGCAAGCGGCATCGGTTCAGGCGGCGCCGGATGGGGCACAGCCGACATGGGAGCTTATCCCGAAGGGGATATCGCTCAAAGAAGGCCTGAAAATATTCCAAGGCTACTGCAAAGCTATGTGACTTATGACACACTTCCGAGCGGGTGAATCTTGCTAGGGCCTTGGGGGACGGTTGAGGTCGTTATCTGGAAGGCAAAACAATGAGCAAACAGGCCGAATTTGCGGTCATTCTGAAGATGAACCCGATGTTCGCGGACTTAGGCGCCGACGAACTGCAGCGAATCGCGGGCCTCTGCCATACGCAGCAGTTGGGCCTTGGCGAGACGCTGTTTCAGAAGGGCGACCCCGGTGACGCCCTTTACGGGGTCCGCCGCGGCCAGATCAGGATCGAGACCGGTGCCTCCGACGGCAGCCGGCTGACCCTGAACTTCATGGGTTCAGGCGATCTGTTCGGCGAAGTCGCCGTCCTCGACGGCCAGAGCCGTACCGCGGACGCCGCCGCCGGCGAGGCGACGGAACTGTTCGTGTTGCGGCGCGAGGATTTCCTCGCCTTCCTCGAACGCGAACCGAAGGTCGCCATCAAGATCATCATGCTGCTGTGCCAGCGCATCCGCTGGCAGAGCGAGCGGATGGAGGAATCCATGCTGCAGCCGCTGCCGGTTCGGCTGGCGCGCCGCCTCGTGGCGCTGGCGGCCGATTTCGGCTCGGAAGTGCATATTTCGCAGGAGCAACTCGGCGTCTTCGTCGGCGCCGCGCGCGAAAGCGTCAACCGTCAGCTGCAGACCTGGCGCAAGGATGGCATTCTCGACCTGCAGCGCGGACGCATCCTGTTACAGAACCTGAACAAGCTGACGGCGGTGGCGCGGAACGACTAAAGCGTTTTCCAGCGAAGCGAGCCCCGTTCCGATTCGATCGGCGCGGGGCTCCAGCCGCGTATTACTTTGCCGCTGGCGACATCGCCGGCGGTACCGGCGGCGGGCCCTTGGCCGCAGGCGGTGGCGCGTGATGATCGGCCGGCGGGTCGCTTTCGGCTTCCGAGGCCAGCAGCAGCTTGCCGTAGCGCCAGATCAGCGCGCCGAAATCGTCCATCATCATGAACATCGCCGGCACGAACACCAGCGACAGCACCGTCGAGAACACCAGGCCGCCGATCACCGCAAGCGCCATCGGCGAGCGGAATTCGCCGCCGGCGCCGAAGGCCAGCGCTGACGGCATCATGCCGGCCGCCATCGCGATGGTGGTCATCACGATCGGGCGGGCGCGCTTGATGCCGGCGTCGATGATGGCGAAATCGCGCTTGTTGCCTTCGCGGATCGATTCGACCGCGAACTCCACCAGCATGATGGCGTTCTTGGTGACGATGCCCATCAGCATCAGGATGCCGATCCACACCGGCGTGGTCAGCTGCTTGCCGGTCAGCAGCAATGCCGCGATCGCGCCGCCGATCGACAGCGGCAGCGAGAACAGGATGGTGATCGGCTGCAGGAAGGTGCCGAACAGCAGCACCAGCACGGCGTAGACCATCATCAGGCCGGCGGTGATGGCGGTGGCAAAACCATCCGACAATTCAGCCAGGCTTTCGGCGTCGCCCGATGGGCTAACCTTGACGCCCTTGGGCAGGCTCTTCATGACCGGCAGGTCGTAGATCTTCTTGGTGGCGTCGCCGAGGGCCGCGGTGCCGACGAGGTCGGCGGCCACAGTGGCCTGCCGTTCCCGGTCGTAGCGGTTGATGCTGGTTGGGCCTTGATCAAGCTGGATGTCGGCGACAACCGAAAGCGGCACGCCGCCGCGTTCGCCGCGCTGGCCGAGCGGCACCCGCAATTGCTGCAGCATTTGCAGGTCGCCACGCGCGCCGTCCTCGAGCTGGACACGGATCGGCACCTGGCGGTCACCGGCATCGAACTTGGCGAGCGCCGGGCCGACGTCGCCGATCGTGGCGACGCGGATGGTCTGCGACAGGCTTTCGGTGGAGACGCCGAGCCGCGCCGCCAGTTCGGCCCGTGGCCGGATTCGCAGCTCCGGCCGGTCGAGCGAGGTTTCCGAGATCACGTTGGCGATGATCGGAATCCGCTTCATCTGGGTCGCAAGCTCGTTGGCGACGTTGCCGACGATGTTGCTGTCGATACCGGTCACAACCAGCGAAATCGCGCGCAGGCCGTTTTCGTCGAGGAACCAGAACCGGATATCCGGAACGTTCTCGAGCTCCTTGCTGATATCGAGTTCGAGCAGGCGCTGGGTGTGGGCGCTGTCGCGGTCGCGCTTCGGCGTGTAGTTGATGATCAGCGCAGCGCGCCGGACTTCCAGTGTCCCCGGCGGCACCCGGCCGCCATCGACGAAGATGCTCTTGATCTCTGGGCGCTTGCGTAAGCGTGCGACGATTTCCTCGGTCACCTTCTCGGTGTAGGCGAGCTGCGAGCCCGGTGGCAGCTCCATCGCCATCAGCGAGCGCGCGGTATCCTGCGCCGGCAGGAAGCCCTGCGGCAGCAGCGTGATGC
>JBOHIT010000221.1:0-2198 GCA_050726155.1 Bradyrhizobium sp. | reverse complement strand
GACATACCCTCGCGCAAAGACTTCGCCAAAAACGACCAGAACGTCGTTTTTGCCGTAGTCTGAAACCGGGTTGACCTGACGAAGCGGCTCGAACTTTTGCACTCGGATATCCTTGGCTTGGAGAGTGGTTAAATACTAACAAATTGGGCTCCATCAAGTACATCGGTTCCACCCCGAACCCAAGTATTGAAATACCCATTGATATGCGTGCCGCTGGCATTCCCCATGCCTGGGGGGTATAAATTTGGATGGGTTCAGCGGTGGTGTGAATGTCGGTTTTGGCAGGCAGATCAGGTCTTGTAATCGTATTGGCGGCGCTCTGTCTCGGCGGACAAACGGCCGACGCCCAGGTCGCGCCGGTGCCCTATTGGAGCTCAAGCTGGCCGCTCGGCTTCGGCGGCACGCTGTCCTCCGACCAGGACGCGCCCCCGCGGTACGATTTCCAGAACGGCATGTTCATCGCCAGCACCAGCACCAGCAGCCGCGCCGGGCTGAGCTTGAACGGCCTCAACCAGGCCAGCGCCTTCGGCAATTTTGGCTCGCTGCGCTACGAAGGCACGCAGTTCGGTTACAATTTCGGAAGCGGCGGCGGGCTGCCTGTTACGCTTTTCGGCGGCGTCGAAACCCTCAAATACGATAGCGGCATCAGCGGCCCGTTTGCGCCGTTCGATTCGAAGTCCGGCACGCTGCCCGGCTTCCGCGCCAATGCCGGCATCGAATTCAGGCCGACATCGAATCTCAGCCTGTCGCTCGGGGTCGGCTACGTCCAGCAATCCGGCAACATCGACAGCGAGATCAACTCGCTGCCGGGCGCTTCGTCGATTATTCCGAACGGTCGGCGCTAGCGGCGTAAATTGGCTTAGAGCGATCCCGTTGCACTGTTTCCGTCATCCTGAGCAACCGTTAGATTGCAGCAGAAGATGGCTGCCAAGGAGTGCCGCGGGCGACGACGGTATTGGCAAAGATCAAGAGCTTTCGAGCGCAGGCGACTTGAGCCATTTTATGGGTTTTGCCCTTGGCACGCAGGCGGTGGTAGAATGCCTGGAGCTGGGGATTCCAGTGGAACATTGCCGCGAACGCTGCGGCATAGATGCTGCCTCGCAGACGGGTTCGTCCGCCTTTGATATGGCGGCGTCCGGTTCTTTTGCCGGAATCATCATCGTAGGGAGCAAGGCCGGCCAAGGCCGCAACTTCCTCACGGGAGAGTGTCCCGATCTCAGGCAACCGGATCAAGATGGCCATGGCGGTCTTCTCGGCGATGCCCTGGACGCTGATGATGAGATCCAGCTTGGCGGCGAGGTCGGCGTGCGCACGCATCTCGGCGCGCAGCGTTTTGCGTGCGCTGCGCACCTGCACCGTTCGGGCGGCGATCTCCCGCCTCCAGAACGTCCGGCCGATTTGGTCTCGTGTCGATTCCAGCCTGGTTTTGTAGATGACGATGTCGTCGTTCAACTGGTCAATCAAGGTCTGGGTTGCAGCAAAGGCTTCAAAACGAGGGTCCGGCGCGAGCCGGATCTCATCGACCGAGGCAGTGCAATCGGCAATGATCCCGGCATCGATCTTGTCGCTCTTGGCGAGTTGGAGCCTGAACTGGGCATAGGCGCGCACCTGCAGCGGCTGGAGCACGACCACGACAAACCCGGCGCCGCGAAGTGCGCGAACGATGTCCTTCTCATAACCGCCGGTCGCCTCGACGCCGATCCGCCCGACCTCATGACGTTTCAGCCAGGCGACCATCTTTTGATGTCCGGCCGGGTTATTATCGACCTGGATCCGGGCCTTGGATCCGTTCACCGCGGCATCGAGCTTGAGTTTCCCGATGTCGATTCCAGCACAATTGATGCTATGCTTGCTCATCTTCGTCTGTCCCTACCTTGCAACGCGAACCTTGAGTTCGTTCAACCATCCGGGCCTGATGAAGAGCCGATCGTGATCTTGCTCAGGAACAGTCCTTCAGACTGTGGTGCGAACGATCCATCGATCGACTGGCCCGATCCGGGTGGCTGCCCGGATCGGGTCGTTCCTTGCGGAACAAGGACAAAGCTAGCAAAGATTTCTAGTACAAGGTGCGCGCTCTTGCGCGCCTCGAAGGATCGACGGCCCGTGGCCCATCCTTCGAGGCTCGCCGAAGGGGCTCGCACCTCCAGCGACAACGGCAAAGCCGTTGCGCGGGGATGACGGCGGGGGTAACCTAACTT
>JBOHIT010000220.1:0-8009 GCA_050726155.1 Bradyrhizobium sp. | reverse complement strand
AGGAAACCCTTCACGTAGGCGTCGACCGCGTCTTCCAGCGCCGTGAACCCGCCATTGTATCCGGCGTGCGTGAGCCGATCGACTTCGCTCTGGGTGAAATACTGATAGCTGCCACGAATAGCCTCGGGCATGTCGATATACTCAATGTTGGGTTTGGCGCCGAGCGCGGCATAGGCCGCCAGCATCAGGTCCTTGAAACTGCGCGCGGTACCGGTGCCGACGTTGAAGAGACCGCTGACCGAGGGCGTCGCGAGCAGCCACATCATCACCCGGACCACGTCGTCGACATAGATGAAATCGCGGCGCTGATCGCCGTCCGCAATCCCGTCACGATGCGACTTGAACAATTGCACGGGTCGGCCGGCCTTGACGTCGTCGAACCGCCGCGCCAGCACGCTCATCATCGTGCCTTTGTGATACTCGTTGGGGCCGAACACGTTGAAGAATTTCAACCCGACCCATTGCGGCGGCAATTTCTCGCCGCGCGCGACGCGTTCGGCCACTGCCAAGTCGAACAGATGCTTGCTCCAGCCGTACAAATTCATCGGCCGCAACGACTTGAGGCCTTCGACGGAGGGGTCGTCGCGAAAGCCCTGCGCGCCATCGCCATAGGTCGCCGCCGACGACGCGTAGATCAACGGCGTCGCGTTCGCCGTGCACCAGTCGAGCAGCCGCATCGAGAGACGAAAGTTGGTTTCGATGACGAGGTCGCCGTCGGTCGCGGTCGTCTCCGAAATGGCGCCGAGATGGATCACGGCGTCGAGCCGGCGCCCCTTGAGCCAGTCCATCAATTCCGTGGGCGGCACGACATCGGCGAGTTGGCGCTTGGCCAAGTTGCGCCACTTGCCGTCATGGCCGAGCATGTCGCAGACGGCCACGTCGGTGCGGCCCGCGTCGTTCAACGCGGCCACGACGTTCGATCCGATAAAACCGGCGCCACCGGTCACCAGCAACATGCCGTCCCCTGCCATGATTGTGCCGGGCAAGCTTTGCCCCACTCCCGCCCGGCAGGCAACTTGGGTTGTGGGCCGTCGTGAAGACTGCGGGGTGCGGCTTTACCTGCCGGTGCGGAGCGGTTACCGACGGAGCTGCAATCGGCCAGACGCTGACATTTAAACTATGAACAAAGATTCACTAAATGGGATCGCGATCGAGGATGTGGCCGATACGCGGCCGATCCTGATCATCCCCTATATGTGGATCGGCGACTTCGTCCGCGGCCACACGGTGGTGCGGGTCCTCAAGCAGCGCTGGCCGAACCGGCCGGTCGACGTGCTGGTGACCTCCCTCTGTGCGCCCCTGGTCGATTACATGCCGGGCGTCCGCGCCGGGATCGTCTGGGACCTGCCCCGCGGCCGGCTGGCGGTGGCCCGGCAGCGGGGGCTGGCGGCGCAATTGAGGGCGCGGAACTATGCGACCGCGCTGGTGCTGCCGCGAACCTGGAAGGCTGCGATCGCACCCGCGCTGGCCGGAATCCCCGAACGGGTGGGCTTCTTTGGCGAAGCCCGGTTCGGGCTGATCAACCGGATGCGCTGGGGCGAGAGGGCCCTGCCCCGCTTTATCGACAAGAATGCCGCGCTGGCGTTGCCGGATGGCGCGGCGCTGCCGCCGGAATGGCCGGTGCCGCAATTGACCGTAGCGCCGGAGGACATCGGCCGCTGGCGCCAAGCCAATGGGCTGGGCATCCGGCCTGCGGTGGCGCTCGGGCCGGGTTCCGTCGGCGCCTCCAAGCGCTGGACCTATTACCCGGAGGCGGCGCGGCTTCTGGCCGAACGCGGCCTCGATGTCTGGGTCGTCGGCGGCCCCGGCGAAAAAGCATTGGCGCAGGAGATCGTGGCTGCCGGCGGACCCCGTGTCCGCGACCTCACCGGTACTGATCTGCGCCATGGCGTGCTGGCGATGGCGGCGGCCAGCGTCGCCATTTCAAATGATTCCGGGCTGATGCACATCGCGGCCGCGATCGGCACGCCGACCATGGGCATTTTCGGGCCGACCAGTCCCTATCTCTGGGCGCCCCTGAACGGCCTGGCGGCGACGGTGCTGCAAACCAGATCGCAGCTGGCCTGCCAGCCCTGCCAGCGTACGGTTTGCACCATGAACGATCATCGCTGCATGCGCGATATCCCGGCCTCCGACGTGGTCGACATCGTGCAGCGCGTGCAGGACGAAGCCGGCGCCCGCGCGCATCAACCCTCGTGAGCTTGCGCGTCGGCCGCGCGATCATTACCAAGACTTCCAAGGCGCGTTGCAACCCTGACGGTGGATTTTGAGCCAGAATTCAAAAGACCTGATCGCAGCCCATCTTAAGCAATCGCTCACCGCCCTCGAGCGTGCCAATCATGATGCGCCGATGCTGGCCGCCGCGCGTGCCATCGCCTCCGCGATCATTGCGGCGCTGCGCGCGGGCAACAAACTTTTGATCGTCGGCAATGGCGGCAGTGCCGGCGACGCGCAGCACATCGCCGCCGAGATCGTCGGCCGCTACAAGCAGGATCGGCCCGGCTATGCCGCGATCGCGCTCACCACCGACACTTCGGCGCTGACGGCGATCGCCAATGATTACGGCTTCGAGCAGATTTTCGCCCGGCAAGTCGAAGGCCTCGGCGCACGCGGCGACGTGCTACTGGCGATGTCCACCTCGGGACGCTCCGCCAACATCGTGGCGGCGCTGAAGAAGGCGCGCGAGCGCGGCCTCGTCACGGTCGGATTTACCGGCGCAAAGGGCACGGCCATGGGCACGGATTGCGACCATCTCCTGATCGCGCCCAGCGACGACACCCCGGTGGTGCAGCAAATCCATCTCGCGGTCGGCCACGGCATTTGCGACGAGATCGAGCAGGCCATGATGCGCGAGGCGTCCCGGAAATGAGCGGTACGGGTCCCGTCCGCAAGCCCGCCGCCTTCCTCGACCGCGACGGCGTCGTCAATTATGACGACGGCTATATGGGGACGCGGGAGCGCATCCGCTGGATGCCGAACGCGGCAAAAGCGATCCGGCGCCTGAACGACGCCGGCTATTTTGTTTTCTTCTTCACCAACCAGTCCGGCGTGGCGCGCGGCTTCTTCAGCGAAGACGAACTCAACGCGCTGCACGACTGGATGCGCGCCGAACTCGCCGCACAAGGCGCCGTCATCGACGATATCAGGTACTGTCCGCACCATCCCGACGGCACGGTCGCGGGCTATCTGGAAGATCATCACTGGCGCAAGCCAAGCCCCGGCATGATCCACGACCTGATGGCGCACTGGCCAGTGCGCCCTGCCGGCAGTTTTGTCATCGGCGATCGCCCGACCGACATCGAAGCCGCGCAAGCCGCCGGCCTGCCAGGCTTCCTGTTCGCCGGCGGTGACCTCGATGCGTTCGTGGCCGAAATTCTATCGCGGCCAAAAGCGTGACAGGCGAGCGCCGTATCCTGCTTTGGATGTGCGTTCTCGTTGGTGTGAACCAGCTTGGCTTCGGTGCGATGGTGCCGTCGCTGCCGCTTTACGCGAACTCATTCGGTGTCTCGGCTTCAGCAATCGGTCTTGCTGTCGCCGCATATGGTTTCGCGCGTTTTGTGGCGATTTTGCCTGGAGGGCAACTTGCTGACCGCTGGGGCCGGCGGCCCGTGCTCGCCATCGGCGGCCTCATTTCGGCGATCGGAAGTTTTTGGTGCGCCGAAGCGCATAGCTTTGTCGAATTCATCCTGGCGCGGATCGTTGCCGGCGCCGGCGCAGGCATTATCCTGACGATTGGGCAGATCGTACTCGCTGACATCAGTTCACCCGACCGGCGCGGTAGAAACATTGCGACTTATCAGGCCGCGTTCCTTCTTGGTTTTGGCGTCGGACCTTTTCCGGGCGGATTGCTGGCCGGCGCCTACGGCCTTGCCGCGCCATTTTTGATGACAGGGGTGGCCAGTCTTCTGACGACGGCCATTGCCTGGTTTCTGGTCAGCGAGACCCGATTCGCGAGAACGGGCGTGGCAGCTTCCGGCAAGGCTGCTGAAATCCCCTTCGTCCGACAGATGCTGAGCTTGTTGTCTCATCGCGGCTTTCTTCTTGTCAGCCTCATTTCGCTGATGAACGCCGTCGTACGCACCGGCGGGCTTTTTGCGCTCATCCCGCTATTCGCCACGATCACGCTGGGTCTTTCAGTTGCCGAAATCGGCTTCGCCATGATGGTGTCCGGCATATTCGGCTTTGTCGCCGCTTATCCGGCAGGCTGGCTCGCCGATCGAATCGGCCGAAAAGCGGTCATTGTCCCGTCAACGGTGCTGACGGGGATGTCGATGGTCCTGTTCTGCTACGCTCCTTCGTACGCGTGGTACATGGCGGCCTCCATCGTCTGGAGTGTTGCAGCCTCCATCAGCAGCTCCGCACCGGCAGCTTATGTCGCCGATACGGCTCCAGCCGGAATGAATGCCTCAGCGATGACCACCTACCGGATGACGGCAGACGCCGGCTATGTACTTGGGCCGCCAGCGTTAGGCTTGCTTGCCGACGTCACCAGTACGACCGTTGCCCTTATCTCGGCATCCGTCGTTCTCGTCTCCATCGGCGCAATCTTTGCAGTCACGCCATTGGAAAAACGGAGTCTGGCGCAGACCTAGGCTCTTGTCATTCAAGACGATTCCATTCCGATGATTCGGCTTACCGATCTAGACCAGCGATCGATAGACCGCCGCTATTGCGTTCGCTTCTGCATCGAGACTGAATTTCTCCAGCACGCGCGCCCGCGCCCGCATTCCCATCGCTGCGGCGGAAGCAGGATCTTTCATCAGCGGCTCCAGTGCCGCCACCAGCGCGTCGACATCGCCCGGCGGTGTCAGCACGCCGGTGACGCCGTCCTCGACCACGAATTCGGCCGCCCCCGCCCGCGAGGCCACCAATGCCGCGCCCGACGCCATCGCCTCGATCAGCGTCAGACCGAAGCCCTCGTTGCGCGAGGTGAAGGCGTAGATCGTCAACCGCTGGTACCAGCGCTGCACGTCCTCGATCGCGATCTCGCCGGTCATGACGATGCGCGATTGCAGACCGGCGGCTTCGATCTGCTTCTTCAGTCCGTTCGCAAAGCCCTGTTGCTCGGGCACGATTGCACCGACGATGACAGCGGCGAAGTCCGGATAGCGCGGCAGCAGCCGGCACATCGCCTCGACAAAGACGTCGCTGCCCTTTTGCGCGCGTACGCGGCCGAAGCAGCCGATCGCGTAGCGGCCCGGCAATCCACTCTGCGCAAACGCCGCAGCGCGGTTCGCCGGCGGCACATAGCGATTAGTATCGACGCCATGCATCACCACGGTCGCAGCGCGCTTGAGGAAGGAGGCCGAGAGCGCGCTGGTGGCGATGATCGCGTCCATGCGCCGAATCAGCCAGCGCGTCAGCCAGGTATGGTGCCGCTGCGCCGCCGAGGTGAACACGAGCTTCAGCGGCCAGCCGAGCCCGCGCAGCAACACGCCAGCAATCATCTCGTCGTTGCGGCGCGCATGCCAGATCAGCGGCGCGCGGCGGCGCCAGAGTTTTGGCAAATCGCCAAAACCCATCCGCGCAATGCCGTCAGGGGCATGGGAACCGAGCCATGCCGCGCGGAACATTTGGGCAAGCTTCGGCGCCACCATCCGGTTGGTGGCCGTGACGCCGGAATAACGCCTGTGCAGATTCGGCACGATCAGCTGCAGAATATCGGCTGAATTGTTCTCGATCGGCACGTCCGGCTCCGTTTACGACAGTTCCTATACGCAACATTAAGCATAGTGGCCAGTTCACCGCCGCCGAAACCCACTCTTCACCGCACCCCGGCTAGCATCGGCGTTAATAATCGGGAGAAGGGTAAGTCCATGACCGTGCTTGTTACCGGTGGCGCCGGCTATATCGGAAGTCATATGGTCCACGCGCTGGCGGAAGCCGGCGAAAGCGTCGTCGTGATCGACAATCTTTCCACCGGCTTCTCCGCCTTCCTGCCCGAAGGCGTGCCGCTGTTCATCGGCGACGCCGGCGACGAGAACCTGGTCGAGGGCGTGATCGCCCAGCACGGCATCGAGAGCATCATCCATTTCGCCGGCTCCGTGGTGGTGCCGGATTCGATGCGCGATCCCCTGGCCTATTACCGCAACAACACCATGACGACCCGCAGCCTGCTGAACGCAGCGGTCAAGGGCGGCGTCAAGCGTTTCATCTTTTCATCAACCGCCGCCGTCTACGGCAATCCGGACCAGGTGCCGGTGCCCGAGCATGCGCCGACGCGACCGTTGTCGCCCTACGGTTCTTCCAAGCTGATGACCGAACTGATGCTGCACGACGTCGCCGCGGCGCATGGCCTGAGCTATGTCGCGCTGCGTTACTTCAACGTCGCCGGCGCCGATCCGAAGGGACGCGTGGGCCTTGCCACCGTCGGCGCCACGCATCTGCTGAAAATCGCCGTCGAAGCCGCTACCGGACAACGCGCCAAGATCGACGTCTACGGCACCGATTATCCGACGCCGGACGGCAGCTGCATCCGCGACTTCATCCATGTCAGCGACCTCGCACAGGCGCATCGCGCCGCATTGTCCTATCTGCGCAACGGCGGAAATTCGATCACGCTGAACTGCGGCTATGGCCGCGGCTATTCGGTGCTGGAGACCCTCGAGGCGGTGCGCCGCGTCGCGATGCGCAATTTCGCCGTTCAATACGCGCCGCGCCGGCCCGGCGACATCATGACCATGGTCGCCGATACCAGCCGTATCCGTTCCACGCTGGACTGGACGCCGCAATATGATGATCTCGAGACCATCGCCAGCCACGCGCTGGCCTGGGAAGAGCGGCTGTTCCACGAGCGTGGCGGCTTGCTCCGGCATGCGGAATCGGCGTGAAATCAAGCTCTTATTTGGCTTGAAAATCGTCCGTTTAGCGGGCAAGCAGTCACCGTAGCAGCCCTGACACGCCGGGTTATTCACGCCCGGCGCCGTCCATGGAACGCGGATGACCGAGCTTCCACAGAAAACGCCGAGAAAAATCACCGACGACCCCTATGGCGCGGCGATCCTGATTCGCCGCCTGGTGGCCGAGCAGGGCCTCGCCTATTGGCGGCGCTATTTGCTGGCGTTCTCGCTGATGGGGGTTGCGGCGGCGACGACCGCGGGTTCCGCCTATCTGCTCGGCGAGGTCATCAACAAGGCCTATGTCGACAAGGACGTACGCGGGATCGCGATCCTGTCGCTGGTCACCATCGTCATTTTCACGCTCAAGGGGGCGGCGACCTACGGCCACACCGTGATCCTGTCGCAGATCGGCAACGCGATCCTGGCCAACAACCAGCGCCAGCTGTTCGCCAAGCTGATGAGCGAAAACATCGCCTTCTTTTCCGAGCGGCACTCCTCGGAATTCCTGGCGCGGCTGACCGCCGGCGCCACCTCGGTGACGCAGGTTCTCAATCTCCTGATCAACGCGATCGGGCGCGATCTGTTGTCGCTGATCGCGCTCGTCATCGTGATGCTGATGACCGATCCCTATATGGCGCTGCTGGGTTTCGGCGTGGCGCCGCCGGCGATGCTGGTGCTGCGCAAGCTGGTCAAGCGCATCAAGGGTCTGGCGCATAACCAGTTCTCTGGCACCGCCGACATCATGGAAACCATGCAGGAATCGCTGCAAGGCATCCGGACCGTGAAGGCGTTCACGCTCGAGCAGGCGATGCGCGAGCGCATCGACGCCAGCATCACCGCCGTGGAACGCAACGCCAACAAGATGGCTCGGGTCTCCAGCCGCTCCAGCCCGCTGATGGAAACGCTCGGCGGCTTCGCGATTGCGGCAGGCCTCATGTATGGCGGCTACCGCGTGGTCGCGATGGGCGCTTCGCCCGGCCAGTTCTTTTCATTCCTGACCGCGTTCCTCTTGGCCTATGAGCCGGCCAAGCGGCTGGCGCGGCTCAACATCGAGCTGAACAGCAACCTGATCGGCGCGCGCAAGCTCCTGGAAATCGTCGACAGCCCGCCCACCGAGCCCGCCGACGACGACAAGCCAGCCTTGAAGCTTTCCGACGCGCGGGTCGAATT
>JBOHIT010000219.1:0-11672 GCA_050726155.1 Bradyrhizobium sp. | reverse complement strand
CTCTTCACCTTGCGCCAGGTCCGGCTCACCGTGTCCTTGCCGACCGTCCCGCCGAACAAGGCCGCGAGCGCGCGCCGCACTCGCCGCGTATTGGTGCCGGCGAGATACGTGCTCGCGATCAGCGCGTCGGCGGCGAGGGTGCGCCGCTGATAGGCCCGTAGCGCCTGGCTCTTCCATTCCGCCGTCTTGCCCTCGGAAGTGGTCAGCCGGGCGCGCGGCACCGCGATCTCGATCGGCCCGAACGTGCCTGTCAGCGACCGCGTCCGGCTGCCGTGGCGGTGGCCCGCTACGCCCGCTCTTCCTTCACTGCCGGCCATCTGGCTTCGCCCGTAACGCGGCCGTGCCAGCACAGCATCAAGCTCGCCGCGGATCAGCTCTTCGACGAACTCACGCGCTCGAGCCCGCACCTCGGTCTCGATCGGATCAAACCAATTGTCGAAAAGTTGGGGAGCAGTCTCTGCTTCAAGCTGCGAGGAATCAGGCTTCGTGGTATTGCTCGTCATGGCGTGGTCTCCAGTCCGACGCTTCAACGTCGGATGATTCGAGGTTGATCACCCCGGAGACTACGCCACCCTCAATTCCTACCAACCCCGCGACGGCACCCTCGTCGTTTCAAAACTCCTGCGATGGAGCGAACATGAGAGCATTGCTCGTTAGCAACTACACTTCGGTCGACTCTCTCCGTCTGCAGGAAGTGCCGAGCCCCACTGTAGCGCCAGGATCCGCGCGCGTCCGGGTGAAGGCCGCCGGAATCGGATTCGTCGACGCGCTGAAGATCGCGGGCCGGTATCAGACCAAGGATGCTCTCCCGTTCGTGCCCGGCATGGAGTTCTCCGGAATCGTAGAAGAGGTCGGCGATGACGTGACCCAGGTCAAAGTCGGGGATCGCGTGTTTGGGTCCGCCCCGCGGGGTGCCTTGGCCGAAGAGATTTCCGTTGCGGCCGCTGAATTGTCAAAAATTCCCGACCATGTGTCGTTTGCCCAGGCGGCGGCTGTTCCGGTTAGCTATCTGACTGCTGCCTACGGCCTTATCGAACTGGCAGCTCTCCGCGCCGGACAAAACCTTCTTATCTTGGGCGGGGCAGGGGGCACGGGCACCGCCGCCATTTAAAATCGCCAGAATGATCGGCGCGCACGTGATTGCAGGTGCAGCATCCGAAGAGAAGCGCGCGTTCGTACGCGCTCAAGGCGCAGATGAGGCCATTGACTACACCGCAGAGGAATGGCGAAAGACCCTCGCAGCGATGGCGGGCGGCAGACCGATGGACGTGGTCTTCGACGCCGTTGGCGGCGACATCTCACCCATAGCTTTCCGCACCTTGGGGTGGCGAGGGCAACACCTGGTCGTGGGCTTCGCAGCAGGTAAGATTCCGGCGTTACCGTTGAACATCGCGCTGCTTAAAGGCGCGTCGCTGGTTGGCGTGGACAGCGCTCAGATCCATAAGCGCGAGCCAGACACCTACGATCGTCTTAGAAACAACATCGCCGCTTGGCTTGAAACCGGGGCAGTCGAGCCGCCTCCGACGATGGTATTTCCGTTTGAGCGGTTTCTCGACGCCTTCGAAGCCATCAGTTCGCGACAGGCCGTCGGCAAGATTGTGGTCGAAATGAACTCATGAGTTTCGCTTGATATCTTGATTGGCGTTGTGGCCAAGCCAAGTCCAAACGACCGCTTCTGGCGCAAAGCGGACGCCGTGTGGACACGCTTACTCCTCATCGACGTCAGGCGTGCGCCTTAGCATGAAATGACCGAAGGCCGAGGCGATCGGCTTGGAAGGATCGTCCTGCCAGGCTTGTGCCTCGAAAGCGACGACGCGCCGGCCCTGCTTGACGATCGACGCGTTGGCATAGCTGTCCAGCGCGCGGCCCGAGCGCAGGTAGTTGATCGTCAGGCCGATCGGCTTGGGCAGCGCCAAGGCGCCGAGCTCGCGCGTCACACTCACAATCGCCGTCGTTTCGAGGAAGGCGCCGGTCATGCCGCCGTGGATGGCGGGGAGGATCGGGTTGCCGATGATCTTTGACGAGAACGGCATGACCAGCGTGCCATCGTCGCCGACGCGGATGCCGAGACAACGCGCGAAGGGGCTTTTGGCGAATGGGCTGGCCGGATCCTCCGGCGCTTCCAGCGTCGGCGACGCACGAAAATCCATCGGCCGGTCCGTCAGCATGTTGGTCCGGTTCGCACCAACCATGAAGCAGGCCGTTGCCGTGGCGACCGGATCGTCTTCGGATTCCTGGTAGGCCGTCGAGCGCACGAAAGCGATCGAGCGGGTGACGCGGTAGCAAACCGAATGCGCCTTGATGTCGAGGCCCGGCGTCGCGGGCTTCTGATAGTCGATGCGCAGGTCGAGCGTGGCGATCGCGCGCGTACCGTCGAGCGCGAGTTGGACGGCCATGCCGCAGCTCTCGTCGAGCATGGCGGTGACGACCCCGCCGTGAAGCACGCCAGTCTCCGTGTCGCCGACGAAGACCGGACGGTATGGCAGGCTCGACCAGGCCTCGCCGGGGGCGGCGCGGTCGAGCCGAAGTCCGCTGATCAATCCATAGACGGAACGGCGCCCTTTGATGGCCTCGGCCAGTTCGTCAAACGGTAGCGGCGCGTTGGGTATCGAGGTTTTGGACATGGCGACGTTCTAGATCAAGGTCGCAAAGTGAGCAAAGGATCGTGACGCTCGCCCATCGCCTGGCTGCCAGGCGTCGTGCTGGCGGCAGTCGAGATGCATGACGATGCGAGGCCATGGGGAGTTTGATGTCCATGGCGTCGAGAGTGGCGACCGGCTCCCGGGCAGGTTGCATTTCCGCAAAATCTGACAAATGCTTGAAGGCAAGAACCGTCTCGGGGGAAGCGCGGAACCGGAAGATCCTCATGATTGCCATTCACAGCACAAAACGCCAGCGCGGCTTGATATGGTTTGGTGCGGCACGCGCCATCATCGGGATATTTCTTGCAGCCGCGTTGGCTTGTTGCACCGCGACCCCCGCGACGGCGGCAGAGGACCTCTATCGCGCACAGACCGTCGTGACGGGCCAGGGCGAGGCAAATCGCATGATCGGCTTTGCGTCGTGCATGGAGGACGTCCTCATCAAAGTATCAGGCGCCGAGAGGCTCGCGGGTGCCCGCCGGTTGGCGGCGTACAAAGCGAAGGCAAAGGATTTCGTCACAGCGTTCGATTATCGCGACCAGTTTTCCGGCAAGCCCAAACGCGACGAGCAGGGCACCCGCGATCGGCCATTCGACCTGACCGTCGACTTCGACAAGGAGAAAATCGACGGCGTGCTCAAGGCGCTTGGCTTGAAGCCGTGGCTTTCACATCGTCCGGTGCTTGCTGTCTTTGTCGAGATGGAGCAAGGCGAACGGAAATTCATCGTCACGTCGGATGGAACGCAATCCGATTTACAACGCGACGCGCTGCTCGCGGCGGCTGCCAGGCGCGGGATGAACATTGTGCTGCCGACCGCGGCGGCATTGGCGAAGGCGAACATCAACGGTACGGAGCTGAGCAAGACGCCGTCCTCGACGCTGGTCTCGCTCGCGGCCGGGCAGGGCGGGGAAGTTGCCTTGGTCGGACGCCTGGTCTGGAATGATCGGGACCTTGGATGGGCCACGCAATGGCAGATCGACCGGCCCGGCCGGCCGCACCGCTGGCGGCTTCGCGGCGTCACGTTCGATGAAGCCTTTCGGCGCGGCATCGGCGGCGCCGCGCAGGTGCTGTCTGACAACCGCAAAGCCGGGAGCCGGGAATGACGAGGTGCGAACCGATTTGAGGTTTCGCAAGTCTCTATAGTTCTGGACGTCCGGTTTTGGCGCAGAGCTGCCGTTCGCGGTCACGTCCGCTCCTGAGGGGTAGAACGGACATGTCACACCGGCGGGCTGGGGTCGCCCTTTGATCCTTGCGGACATCGACCAGTCCGGAGAAAGCTGCCTTTGACCCCTTCAGGTGCTTACTCCCTGGGCCGACATGAGACGACGGATGGGAGAATCTAAGAAAGCCTTTCCTAAGGAGAAGGCGGGCTTCTAACCGAATACCGCGCCGAGCCTTCACGGCTCGGCTGGACCCTAGAAAGGCTGGAGTCCAACCGAAGTTCCATCGGAACCGACAAGGAACCGTGGCGGCGAGCCGAGTAACGGAGCGGGCGGGCCCTCAAGCACAAGGCACCATTTGCGGATCTTGTGCCAAGCGCCTTGATTGGCCAGAAGCGACCAAGGTCAGCCCAACGCCGTTCCGCGTCATGTGACCATGCGAGTGTCAGCTTGCCCTAACTGTCTTCAAATTTGATGCCTTGAGGCCGACATTGTCGCGATACCAGCGCATGGATTGCTCGACATCCGCGATGAATACGGCGACGTTCGATGTAGTCGGGGCAGCCCGTTCAGCCCCGAAACCGTTTAGGTAGGCCACGAGAATGGCCTGTGGTCGCGAGCAGTCTCCCCGTTGAACGTCATCTCATTCGCCTGGCAATGGTCGAGCAAATAGGCCTGCAGCGCTTGTCGGCAAGAGTATCCACGCGATGCCCAAGCGTTCCACGTAAAATCTCTTGCCTAGGGAGAGCATTTCGCGGCCAAGGGCGGCATAATAGGATTGGTCCGGACGCTCGCACGCCGGCTGGCGACCCGTGCATGCCAAGGAAGAAGCAGACAGGGAGAGAAAGCCATGACCATCCGCGGATCGACGACCGAAGCGCTGGGTTATCTCGAGAGCCTTATGCGCGCAGGCCAGGATGCGATGAAGCAATTTGATGATGCCCTTGTGTCGGCAGCGGGGGTGGGCACGAAAGAGTCGCTCTCGTCAAGCAGACAACTCTTCCCCTTTACCTTGATCGCCGACCTTCAGCGCGAATACTTTAAACAGCTATGGCGGTTCTGGAATGCTGCATTTCTGCAGAATTTTGCCGGAGGTGTGCATTCGGATGTTGCGGCTGCTCGAGGTGACAAACGCTTCAAGGACGAGGTCTGGCAGGAGATGCCTTATTACGACCTGCTCAAGCAGTCGTATCTGCTGGGTTCAAGACAGTTGCACGAGTTCGTGGATCGGGCGCAGGTCGACGACAAGACAAAATTGCAGCTTCGTTTTTATGCTAGGCAGTTCATCGATGCGATGAGTCCATCGAACTTTCCAGCGACCAATCCCGAGGTGATCAGAAAAGCGATTGAAACCCGTTCCGTAAGTCTGACGGACGGGATGCAGAACTTCATCGACGACCTCCAGAAGGGGCGGATCACCCGCGTCGACGAGTCGGCTTATGAGGTTGGACGCAATCTCGCGATCACCCCGGGCTCGGTGGTCTTTGAGAACGAACTAATCCAATTGATACAGTACGCCCCGCAAACCGGGGAGGTTGAGAAGATACCACTGCTGATCGTCCCGCCCTGCATCAACAAATTCTATCTTTTAGACCTCGGTGCAGGTAATTCATTCGTTGAATATGCTGTTGCGCAGGGACATCAGGTGTTTTTGATCTCGTGGCGCAGCGCGGTGCCCGAGATCGGTCATCTGACATGGGACGACTATCTGGAAAAGGGGCCACTCAAGGCCGTCGACGTCGTCCTCGACATTACCGGGGCCGAGCGAGCGAATGCCTTGGGATTTTGTGTCGGCGGCACAATTCTTAGTTGCGCGGCGGCCGTTATGGCAGCACGCCAAGAACGCAAACTCGCGACCATCACGCTGCTGACGACGATGCTGGATTTCTCCGACACCGGAGAAATCGGCCTTCTGATCGATGATGCCTCCGTCGCATTGCGCGAAGCGACGATCGGGAACGGTGGCATTCTGCCGGGCAAGGAACTTGCATTCACGTTCGGAACCTTGCGCGCAAACGATTTGATCTGGCGCTATGTCGTCGACAGCTATCTCAAGGGTGCGACGCCTGACGCTTTTGACTTGTTGTACTGGGATTCGGATAGCGTCAGCCTGCCAGGTCCGATGTATTGTTGGTACACGCGAAACACTTATCTTAAAAACAACATCAAGGACCCCGGCAAGACCACACAGTGCGGCGTACCGGTGGATCTGTCGAAGATCGACGTGCCGGTCTATCTCCTTGCGTCGCGCGAGGATCACATCGTGCCTTGGAAATCGGCGTTTCGATCGAAGGATTTGATAGGCGCAGAGCCGAGATTTGTGCTGGCTGCAAGCGGACACGTCGCAGGTGTTATTAACCCTCCGGCCCGGAACAAGCGCAGTCACTGGATTAACGACGACTTGGAGTCCGACCCGCAAACATGGTTTGAGGCAGCAAAAGAGAAGTCTGGAAGCTGGTGGCCGGATTGGGACAGTTGGATGAAGAGCCATTCTTTGGGAATAATTCCGGCACCGGATAAGCCGGGCAACACGCAATACAGCCCGAACGAGGCCGCGCCCGGCCGTTATGTGAAAGAGAAGTCAAACTAGCCGCAGACGTAGGTCAGCAGTTACGTTGTCTAGAGCTCTCAAGCTCAGATGAAATTCTTTGTCAGACGATCGTCATCGTATGCGCAGCCGGCATCCCGGTCAGCGGACCGCTAACGGCGGGTCGACGAATATCTCTTGCGACATCGACTCGTAGGTGAAAAAGGCGACGTCTCGTGAAAGACCGGCTCTGGCGCAAGGCGGTCATTCGCTCAATGAGCGGCTATGGAACGGAAAGTCGCCGACGCGCAACGATGAAGCCTTATCAGTTCGAGTCGCCGAGACGACCTGCATGAGAGCGCTCGGTTGATAGGCTCAGCGCAAACCCATTTTGCGGCTGCTCGCACGCCCATAGCATTCCCGCTGGAGTGCAGGTCATGAACCATTGCGGTTCTAGTCGGCTATTGCCCGACTAATTCCATAACATCTGCTTTGCGCAACAACTGTGTAGCAGCAAAGCTAAAATGTCAGCACTTAGCAAAGTAGAGATGTCAGTTTCTGCTCCTTTTTGGGAGTTCGGAGGCTGTCATTTCGATGGGCATGGTGGTGATGAGCAAGCGCGAGCTGAACCGTCTTGAAGTTCTGGCACGGCTGGACAGCGACAGATTAGCGGCTCGCGCCGCTGCTGAGCTGATGGCGATAACGCCGCGGCAAATGTATCGGCTGTTGAGAAGATATCGCGATGGCGGCGCTTCAGCCATCGCCAACGCCGCGGTCGCCCCTCGAACAACCGCTTGCCGGATGTGGTTCGCGATCATGCGATCGCTCTGGTGCGGGAACGCTATGCAGACTTTGGACCGACATTGGCGGCCGAGAAGCTGGCAGAGCGTCATGATCTCAAAATTTCGCGGGAGACGCTGCGGAGCTGGATGCGGCAGGCGGGGATCTGGATGTCTCGCGCTGAACGCAAGCGCATCCAGCAACCTCGGCATCGCCGCGAGCATGTTGGTGAGTTGGTCCAGATCGACGGCTCGGAGCATCGTTGGTTCGAGGATCGTGCAGCCGCCTGCACGTTGTTGGTGTTCGTCGACGATGCGACCAGCCGCCTGATGGAGCTACGCTTTGTCGCATCGGAGAGTACATTTGCCTATTTTGAGGCGCTGAAGGCCTATCTTCGTTGCCACGGTAAACCCGTCGCCTTCTACTCCGACAAGCATTCTATCTTTCGGGTGTCGAACGAGAACGCGGCCAGCGGCAATGGAATGACCCAGTTCGGACGGGCGTTGTCGGAACTTAACATCGAGATTTTGTGTGCCAATACCAGCCAGGCGAAGGGGCGCGTCGAGCGCGCGCATCATACGCTGCAGGATCGCCTGGTGAAGGAGCTGAGACTCGCCGGCATCAACACGATCGAGGCGGCAAACGCGTTTCTGCCCAACTTCGTCGCCGACTACAACGGTCGCTTTGCCAAGCCAGCGGCCCGCGATCAGGACTTTCATCGTTCGGTCGATCCCCGGCAGAATCTCGATCAGATTCTGTGTTGGCGTGAGCAGCGTCAAGTGTCGCACCAACTGGTGGTGAATTACAGTCGTATGAAGCTGACGCTTAAGCCGGAAGGTCTGGCAATCCGCCTTCGCGGCAAAATGGTCGAGATCTATGACTTTCCGGATGGGCGGCTGGAGGTTCGCTGGAAAGGCAGGTCCTTGCCTTATTCGGCCTTCGACAAGTTGCAGCGCGTCAGTCATGCCGCCATTGTCGAGAACAAGCGCCTGGGCGAGATCCTGGCCTGGATCAAAGAACAGCAAGACCGCCAGCCCCGCTTCAACCGAGTTCCAGATGGACCGCGACGATCGAGTCAGAAGCCGGGGATGCACCATCGCAATTGCGGGATTCAAGCGCAGCATTGGGCTCTCACGACGCGAATCGGGGAGATGTCCATGCCGCGCCCGCCTACCGCTCATCGCCATCGTCACAGCAATGCACGTCAGTTCGATCTGTTCTGCGACCCGCCCTACGCCGCGGCGCAGACGCCGCAATGGCAGGCGTTGCCCGCCGAGACGCGCCATACGCTGACGAAGCTAATGGTCCGCCTGATCTTCGGCCACGCCGACGACGACCTCGCTCGGGAACGGGAGGAGATGCGTCATGACGTCTGAGAAGATCAGGCCGCACCATCTGGAGCGCAAGGCGATCCTGTATGTACGGCAGTCTTCCGCCCATCAGGTTCTCCACAATCGCGAGAGCAGCGCCTTGCAATATGCGATGCGCGATCGTCTGACGGCGCTGGGCTGGTCTCGCATCGACACGGTCGATGACGATCTCGGGCGCTCGGCGGCAGGCGGCGTCGCGCGCGCCGGCTTTGATCGAATGGTGGCCGAGGTCTGCCTGGGCAAGGTCGGTGCGGTCGCGGCACGGGAAGTCTCGCGTTTCGCCCGCAACAGCCGTGACTGGCAGCAGCTCATCGAGATGTGCCGCGTCGTCGATACCGTGCTGATCGATCAGGAGACGGTCTATGCGCCGCGTCAGGGCAACGACCGGCTGTTGCTGGGATTGAAGGGCAGCCTCAACGAGTATGAGCTCGATCTTCTGCGCCACCGTTCGCTGTCGGCCCGCTATGAGAAGGCCCGGCGCGGCGACCTTGTCGTCGCTGCTCCGGTCGGCTTCGTGAAGGTCGGCGACAGGCTCGAGAAGGATCCCGATCTCCGTGTCCAGGAAGCCGTCATCCTCGTCTTCGACAAGGTGGCCGAACTCGGCAGTGTCCGGCAAGCCCTGCTCTGGTTCATCGAGCATGGGCTGGACTTGCCCGCCAAGCGCTATAATGGCGACGTGGTCTGGCGCAGGCCGCACTATGCGACCATCCACCGGATGATCGAGAACCCGATCTACGGCGGCGCCTACGCCTATGGTAAGAGTCGTGTCGCGACAGGATATGATGCAGCAGCAGGCGTGATCCGACCCAGGAGCCGTCGTAAGGCGCGAGCCGATTGGCTGGCGCTGATCCCAGGCGTCCATGAGGGTTACGTCAGCTGGGAGCGGTCGGAGGCGATCCGCAAGATGGTGAGCGACAACCTGCCCACAGGCCGACATCACGGAGCGCCAAAGCACGGCGACGCTTTGCTCGCCGGCCTTGTCCGCTGCCGGCGTTGTGGACGCAAGCTGACGGTCCGCTACACAGGCGCCAAGCATAACATTCCGCGCTATTCCTGTTGGCGGGGTTCGCTCGACAATGGCGAGCCACGCTGCATCGCATTCGGAGGATTGCGTGTCGACGACGCCATCGAGGAAGCTCTTCTGCGGGTTGTCGAACCGGGAGCGATAGCTGCGGCCGTCGAGGCCGAAGCACAAGCGGCCAGCCGCCGCGATCAGGTTCGTGATGCGCTGGTGCGCGACCTCGAGGCGGCGCGCTACAGCGCCGATCGGGCATTCCGCCAGTACGACGCCATCGATCCGCAGAACCGGCTGATCGCGGCGGAACTGGAGTTGCGATGGAACAGCGCGCTCACACGTGTAGGCGAGATCGAGACCAGGATTGCCGCGCATGATGCCTCGACATCGGAACCATCACTGTCGCCAGTACACGTCGCCGCGCTGGCCGCTGATCTCAAGGCTGTCTGGTCGGCGCCGCCGACTGACGCGAGGCTCAAGAAGCGAATCGTGCGCACCGTCATCCACGAGGTGGTCGCCGATATCGATGACGAAGCGTCAGAGATCGTTCTCCTGACCCATTGGATGGGCGGCGTTCATACCGAACTGCGCCTGCCGAGGCGTCGCCGCGGACAGCGCAACAGCATCTCCGCCGACATGCTCGCCGCCGTCCGCCAACTGGTTCTCATCGCCAATGATGATCTGATTGCCGGCATCCTCAACCGGAACGGCCTGGTGACCGGCCACGGCAATCGCTGGACACGGGAGCGGGTCAGCGCGCTCAGGTCGCATCATAAGATCCCGGCCTTTCGGCCGGCGCCAGATGGGAACGAGCCATGGCTTAATCTGAACAAGGCGGCGGGTTTGCTCGGCATTGCACCGAAGACGCTCAGGCTCGCCGTCGAAGCGGGCGAGATCGAAGGGGATCATCCTCTGCCGGATGGTCCGTGGATCTTCAGCCGATCAACGCTCGGCGAACCGGCGGCTCAGCGCATCGTTCATCGCGCGAGGCAGAACCCAAATCACCCCACGGGATCGCATCCAGATCAGCAAAACCTCTTCTCTCCAATCACATAGATAGATGGGTGTTATGAAACAGGATTGTAGTATTTCATGTACGACAGCAGCACATGTCGAAGATGCCGCTCGCCGAACACAACAACGTGGTCAAGGCATTCCCGTCGGATCGAACCGATCAACCGTTCAGCATATCCGTTTTGCCATGGGGAGCGCGGCGACGTCGGTCGATCGCGAATGCCCATTGATCGAAGTCTTCGGATGAAGACCTCGCCATAGGCCCCATGCCGATCACGGATCAGATAGCGGGGAGCCTGTTCCCAGCCGCAAGCTGCAGTGAGCTGATTTGCTATCCACTCTGCGGTCGGATGCGCTGTGACGCCAAACCACAAAATCTGTCGTCGACCATGCCCCACAATCAACAAGCCATAGAGTAGACGAAATGAGATTGTCGGCACGACGAACAGATCCATCGCGGCGATGCCGTCGGCATGATTGCGGAGGAATGTCTTCCAGCCTTGAGATGGCGGCCCTCTTCGCCTGGCCATATACTTAGCCACGCTCGTCTGACCGATCTTGATGCCGAGCTTGAGAAGCTCCCCATGGATCCGTGGCGCTCCCCACAGCGGATTGGCGATGCTCATCTCGCGGATCAACTCGCGTATTTCCAGCGCCGCCGCCGGCCGGCCGCCACGAGGTCGAGACTTCCAGCGCCAGTACAATCTGAACCCGGCGCGATGCCAACGGACAATGGTGTCCGGCCTCACGATCGCCAACGCATCGCAAATTTTAGGGAACAACCGATAGAGACCGACGAATATCATTCGGTCGACGGCGCAGAAGGAGAGTTTCTTTGGGGCCGTCCGCCGCAGAACGTTGATTTGCTGCCGTAGCACCCAAATCTCTGCCTCAAGCGCTGCCCGCGACCGGATCAGATCGACGACCATCCAACCAATGAGCCTGAAACGGTCCCTCATCACACAACAGTATCGCCCGATTCTCGATCCACCGCCAGCCAGACTAGGTTTGCGACAGGGACAGCGGAGCAGGGCGGCCTCAAAGAGTTGAAGGCGCGTCGCGATGCCGCGCGGGCGCAAGGTCGTATCTACGGCATCGGTTATGCCGCCGTGGTCGAACCCAGCATCTCAAACATGGGCTACATCACGACCGTTTTGACGCCGG
>JBOHIT010000218.1:0-6834 GCA_050726155.1 Bradyrhizobium sp. | reverse complement strand
GATCATGGTCGCGCGCCGCATGGGCAAGAAGCGCATCATCGCCGAGACCGGCGCAGGCCAGCACGGCGTCGCCACCGCGACGTTGTGCGCGCGGTTCGGGCTGGAATGCATCGTCTAGATGGGCGCGGTCGACGTCGCGCGTCAGGCGCCCAACGTGTTCCGCATGGAAATGCTGGGTGCCAAGGTGATCCCGGTGCAGTCCGGCACCCGCACGCTCAAAGATGCGATGAACGAGGCGCTGCGCGACTGGGTCACCAATGTGCACAACACCTTCTATTGCATCGGCACGGTGGCAGGGCCGCATCCCTATCCGATGATGGTGCGCGACTTCCAGTCCGTCATCGGCGACGAGACCCGCACACAGATGCAAGAGGCCGAAGGCCGGTTGCCGGATTCGCTGATTGCGTGCATCGGCGGCGGCTCGAATGCGATGGGACTGTTTCATCCGTTCCTCGACGATCCCTCCGTGGAGATTTTCGGCGTCGAAGCCGCCGGCCATGGCCTGACGCAACTGCACGCGGCCTCGATCGCGGGCGGCCGGGCGGGCGTGCTGCACGGCAACCGCACCTATTTGCTGATGGACGATGACGGCCAGATCCAGGACGCGCATTCGATCTCGGCGGGGCTGGATTATCCCGGCATCGGGCCGGAACATTCCTGGCTCTACGAGACCGGACGGGTCACCTATCTCAGCGCCACCGACGACGAGGCGCTCGCCGCGTTCCAGTTGCTGTCGCGCCAGGAAGGCATCATCCCGGCACTGGAATCCGCGCACGCCATCGCCAAGGTGATGGAGCTCGCGCCGAAGCGGCCGAAGGATCACCTGATGGTCGTCAACCTCTCCGGCCGCGGCGACAAGGACATCCCGCAGGTCGCCGAAATCCTGAAGGGTGAGAAGAAGTGATGATCGCTTGCATCGCTCCCGCGGAGAGAGCCCCCACCCTAACCCTCCCCCGCAAGCGGGAGAGGGGATCGACCTGCGTCGTGGCACAAGGCTCGCTCGCAAATCATCAACGTCTAACCCCAGTTGCTTGGAAAAGACCATCGGCGCCCCGCGCTGCGCCCCCTCTCCCGCTTGCGGGGGAGGGTTGGGGTGGGGGTGTCTCCGCGGGCGAGGGCCTTGGTAACAGCACAGCGAGTGCCGCAGCATGACTACCCGCATCGACGCACGCTTCGCCGAACTCGCGAAAGAGGGCCGCTCGGCTTTCGTCACCTTCGTGATGGCGGGCGATCCCGATCCCAAGACGTCGCTCGACATCCTCAAGGCGCTGCCGAAGGCCGGCGCCGACATGATCGAGATCGGCATGCCCTTTACCGATCCGATGGCCGACGGGCCGTCGATCCAGGCCGCGGGTCTGCGCGCGCTCAAAGCCGGCATGACCCTGAAGAAGACGCTGGAGATGGTGCGCGGCTTTCGCCAGGACGACGAGACCACGCCGCTGGTGCTGATGGGCTATTACAATCCGATCTACATCTACGGCGTCGACAAGTTTCTGGTCGACGCCAAGGCCGCCGGCGTCGATGGCCTGATCATCGTCGACCTGCCGCCCGAGGAAGACGACGAGCTGTGCCTGCCGGCGATGAAGGCCGGATTGAATTTCATCCGGCTGGCGACACCGACCACCGATGACAAGCGGCTGCCGGCGGTGCTCGCGAATACGTCGGGCTTTGTCTATTACGTCGCGATCACAGGCATCACCGGCAGCGCCAGCGCTGACTCAACGGTGGTTGGCGAAGCGGTGGCCCGAATCAAGCGGCATACCAAACTGCCGGTCTGCGTCGGCTTCGGCATCCGCACCCCGGATGCCGCGCGTGCGATCGCCGAGCGCGCCAATGGCGCCGTGGTCGGCACCGCGCTGGTCGATGCCCTGAAGGGCAGCCTCGATGCCGAGGGGCGCGCGACCGCCAAAACCGTGACAGCGGTCGCCGATCTCGCCGCCGCGCTGTCACAGGGCGTGCGGGGCGCCAAGCAGGCCGCAGAATAAGCCATATTTGGGTGGAAAGACGCGTTATTCGCTGCTTGCCGGGTCCGGCCCGGGCCGCCATATAGTCCCCATAGCGTTTTCGAGCGAAGTGGGTACCGGTTCGCGTGAAGAAAACGCGTCAGAATAAACGGCGATGCGTTCAACCGCATTTCGGAGCGAAACATGAATTGGCTCACCAACGTCGTCCGGCCGAAGATCCGCAGCATCCTGCGCCGCGAGACGCCGGAGAATCTGTGGATCAAGTGCCCGGATTCCGGGCAATTGGTGTTCTACAAGGACGTCGAGGCCAACCAGTTCGTGATTCCCGGCTCGAATTACCACATGCGCATGGGCGCGGTGGCGCGGCTGAAATCGATCTTCGACAACGAGACCTGGTACGACATCGCGCTGCCTGACGTCAGCGCCGATCCCCTGAAGTTTCGCGACGAGCGCAAATATGCCGACCGAATCAAGGATGCGCGCGCCAAGACCGGCCTGAACGACGCCATCAAGGTCGGCTACGGCAAGCTCGAAGGCGCCGGCGTCGTCGTTGCCGTGCAGGATTTCGATTTCATGGGCGGCTCGCTCGGCATGGCCGCGGGCGAAGCGATCGTGCGCGGGCTCGAACTCGCGGTCGAAAAGAAGTCTCCCTTCATCGTGTTCGCGGCTTCCGGCGGCGCGCGGATGCAGGAAGGCATTTTGTCGTTGATGCAAATGCCGCGTACCACTGTCGGCGTGCAGATGCTGCGCGAAGCAAAACTGCCCTACATCGTGGTGCTGACCAATCCGACCACCGGCGGCGTCACCGCGTCCTATGCGATGCTGGGTGACGTGCAGATCGCCGAGCCCGGCGCGCTGATCGGTTTCGCCGGCGCCCGCGTCATCGAACAGACCATCCGCGAGAAACTGCCGGAAGGTTTCCAGCGCGCCGAATATCTGCGCGACCACGGCATGGTCGACATGGTGGTGCATCGCCATGAAATGCGTCCCACGCTGGCGCGGCTGTGCCGGCTGCTGACCAAATCGCCGGCGGTCGATGTCGCGTCGAAGCCTGTAACCCAGGTCACCGATCCGGCCCAGATCGTCTCGGCGCCGGAAGCGGTGCCGGCCGCCCCGCACGCGTGAACGCACCCGCCGCCAGACCGCAGCCCTCGCTCGACGAATTGATCGCGCGGCTGTCGGCGCTCCATCCCAGCCGCATCGATCTCAGCCTCGATCGCATGCACGGTTTGCTGGCGCGGCTCGGCCATCCCGAACGCAAGCTGCCGCCGGTGATCCATATTGCCGGCACCAATGGCAAGGGTTCCACCATTGCCTATCTGCGCGCGATCCTGGAAGCTGCGGGCCTGCGCGTTCACGTCTATACCTCGCCTTATCTGGTGCGGCTCAATGAATGCTACCGCCTCGGCCGCAGCGATGGCGGCGTGCTGGTGGATGACGATGGGTTACGCGCGGTGCTCGAACATTGCGAGCGCGCCAATGCCGGCGATCCGATCACGATTTTCGAGGTCGAGACCGCGGCGGCATTCTGCCTGTTTGCGCGGCATTCGGCCGATGTCGTGCTGCTGGAAGTCGGACTCGGCGGACGGCTGGACGCCACCAACGTGATCGATGCGCCGCTCGCGACCGTGATCGCGCCGGTCAGCATGGATCACACCGAATTCCTCGGTCACTCGCTGAAGGAGATTGCCGGCGAGAAGGCCGCAATCATCAAGCGCAACGCGCCGGTGATTTGCGCGGAGCAGGCGCCGGAGGCGATGGCGGTGATCGAAGCGCAGGCGGGCCGCCTGCGTGCGCCGCTGCATGCGGCCGGCCAGCAATGGCATGTCAGCGTCGAGCGCGGCCGGCTGGTCTATCAGGACGATCGCGGCCTGATGGATCTGGCGGCGCCGAAATTGTTCGGCCGGCATCAGTTCGACAATGCCGGGCTCGCGATCGCGACCTTGCGGGCGCTCGATGCGTTCAAGATCGGCATGCCCGATTTCGAGGCCGGTATCGTCAACGCCGAATGGCCGGCGCGGATGCAGCGGCTGGTTTCGGGCGCGCTGGTCGAGCAGGGCCCGCAGGGTTGCGAGATCTGGCTCGACGGCGGGCACAATGCCGAAGGCGGGCGCGTCGCGGCGGCCGCATTGGGCGATCTCGAGGAGCGCGTGTCGCGGCCGCTGGTGGTCATTGCCGGCATGATGGGCAACAAGGATGCGGGTGCGTTCCTCGCCAATTTCGCCGGGCTGACCCGCCATATCATGGCGGTGCCGATACCCGATCGCGGCAATGCAAGCGCGTCAGTCATGGCAACGTCGATGCCGCCGGACCGGCTGGCGGATGCGGCGCGCGCGCTCGGCATGCGCGTGGAGAACGCGGCGAGTGTCGAGGCCGCGCTTCAGGCGCTGGCGAAACTGGCTTACGAAGTGCCGCCGCGAATCCTGATCACCGGGTCGCTCTACCTCGCCGGCCATGTTCTGGCGCGCAATGGCACGCCGCCTGCATGAGATAGGTGGCGCACGTCAGCCGCGACGAGGATTGAATCACCATGCGTTTTGCCGCAATCGCCGACGTGCACGGAAACTATCTTGCGCTCGAAGCCGTGCTTGCCGACATCCGCGCGCAGGGTATCAGCGAGATCGTCAATCTCGGCGACATGGCGAGCGGACCGCTTGACGCGCGGCGCACCATGGACGCGCTGATGGCGCTCGATGCCGTGCACGTGCTCGGCAATCATGACCGCTATCTGATCGACCGGCCGCCGGAGAAGATGGGGTCATGGGACCGGCCCGCGCACGCGCAACTCGACAAGTCTCATCTCGATTGGTTGCGCGCGGTTCCGCCGACGCGCGTTTATCGTGACCGGGTTTTTCTGTGTCACGCGACACCGGCGCATGACGAGGTCTATTGGCTGGAGACCGTGCATGCCGACGGCACCGTTGCCATGTCGTCACTCGATGCGATCGAAAAGCAAGCCGAAGGGATCACGCAACCGTTGATCCTTTGCGCCCATACCCACGTCGCGCGCGCGGTGCGGCTTCGCGATGGACGTCTGATCGTCAATCCCGGCAGCGCCGGCTCGCCCGGGTATCGCGACACCCATCCGTTTCCGCATGTGATCGAGGCCGGCACGCCGGATGCGCGGTACGCGATCCTCGAACTGACCGATGGCCATTGGCGCGTGAGCTTTCGCCATGTGCCCTACGATCACGATGCGATGGCGGCGATGGCGCGGAAGAACGGCCAGCTTGAATTGGCCAATGCGTTGGCGACGGGCTGGATCACCTAAAACAAAACGGCCGGCGATGAGCCGGCCGTTTCAAATCACATCGTTCGAAAGCGGATCAGACCGCCGCTGATATCCACTGCTGCAGCTTCTGCTTCGGCGCGGCGCCGACCTGGCGCGAGGCCATCTCGCCGCCCTTGAAGATCATCAGGGTCGGGATCGACATCACGCCGTATTTCGAGGCTGTCTTCGGGCTCTCGTCGACGTTCAACTTCACGATCTTGACCTTGTCGCCCATCGCGCCGGAAATCTCGTCGAGCGCGGGAGCGATCATGCGGCAGGGGCCGCACCATTCGGCCCAGAAATCGACGACCACAGGCCCGGTCGCCTTGAGCACTTCGGCTTCGAAATCGGCGTCAGAAACCTTGCCAACGGCCATGGGAATACCTCGTTCGGTTGGAAACAGCGGCGCGGATGAGAATCGCACCTCGCAGGATATGAGCAAACCTATGAACGCGATCTTGCCGGGTCAAGCGCGGTCACGCCGAGATGATAGGATGCCAGCGCCGCGTCCAGCGCGTGGGCGGAAATCTCCATCAAATCAGGCGTTTCGGTCCAAAGCAGCGCGGCCCGGACCGGCAGCTGGGGATAAAGTTTTGCGAGTACCGCCCGGTAGAGGGCAAGCTGGCAGATATACCCTTTCGGAGCCTCGTCCGCGGTCGGGGGCGGGGCGTGATTGGTCTTGTAATCGACGATCAAAACCTCCCGCTCCGTGACCACTAGGCGGTCGATTTGCCCGGAAACCAGCGCCGGCGGCTGCCCAGGCCGCTCCAGCCGTCCCACGATCGAGACTTCGGCCTGGCTGCCGGCTGCGAAGGCGTGCGCGAACCGCGGATCCGCAATCAAGGCGACCGCGCTTTCCGCGAGCGTGCGCTGCTCTTCCTCGGTCCAGCCGTCGGCGTTGCGAGCGAGATAGGACAATGCGGCGTCGCGACGGCGATCGGCTGCGATATCGGGCAGCGATTGTAGCAACCGGTGCACCAGCGTGCCGCGCTTCAGCGCTTTCGCGCGGGCGCGTATCGATTCGCCCGACCGGACCGGATGGCTGTCGTCGTCAGCGGGATCAGAGGGACGCAACAAACCATCCGCCGGGCGCTCCGGCTGCGCCGGCGTCAGCAACCAGGATGGAAAATCGATCGATGGCGTCTTTGCCGGTGCAACGGATCCGGTGGCAGGCGCAACGTTCTCGGCCCGCGAATAGCGTTTCACGACACCGCCCGATGTCTTGATCTCCTCGAGCTGCAATTCGGAACGCTCGAGGCCTTTGTTGATAAGATCATACCAGGAGGAAGGCCGAATATCCTTCCTGTTGCCGGGCATGCAGCCACCGACGATCAGGCGATCGGCCGCCCGCGTCATCGCCACGTAAAGCAGGCGGCGGTATTCATCCTCGGTGTCGCCGAGCATCGCCGCGCGCGCGGTGACGAGGGCGGGCGGATCCTCGGCCTTGCGGCCGGCCCAAATCACGATTCCGGGGGCGTGCGGACCGGCATTGCCCTGCGGCAGGTTGATGAGCCGCAGCCGCTGCGTATCGGAAGGAGATGTCGTGGTGTCGACCAGGAACACCACGGACGCCTCCAGGCCCTTGGCGCCATGTACGGT
>JBOHIT010000217.1:0-8416 GCA_050726155.1 Bradyrhizobium sp. | reverse complement strand
GACGATGATCCGTACTATATTGGGCTCGGTCTCGGTCGCCCTCGTCATCGGGGCGAGCGCGACGGCTTCCGACATTCGCCGTGTCGTGACCGGGCTTGACGCGAACAACAAGGCGATCGTGCTGTTCGACAGTGCGATGCCGCTCAAGCCCGGACGCTACGGGCTCAACTCGACCAATTTGTGGGTGACCGGCAGCTATCCGATCGGCTTCTCCTTCAAGGACGATACGTCCGATATTCCGGTCGGCGTGTCGCCGCTCGACAACGGCACCAAATTTCGGGTGGTTGAATTTCCGCCGCTCGATGACGCGACCGAGAAGGCGATGGAGCCGAACTATCTCATGAACGCGGTCGGAGACCGCGTGCCGGCGCGCGGCGTTGCGGTTTCGCATCCGCTGATGCATCGAACGCGAAGCATCGATTATGCCGTGGTGCTCTCCGGCGAGATCGACATGATGCTCGACGACTCCGTGGTGCACCTCAAGGCCGGCGATACCATCGTGCAGCAGGCTACCAACCATGCCTGGATCAATCGAACGGCGCAGCCGTGCCGGATGCTGTTCGTGCTGATGGATTCCGTGCAGCCGTAAAGTTACCGCCACTCATGCCGGCGCGCCGATCTGACACGGCACGCGCAAAAATCCGCGGAAGCGGACCCGGCCGCCGCGCACCGGTTCGCCATTGAGCGCGTAGTTTGGAAACCGCGCCAGGAAACGCGAGATCGCGATCGCGCCCTCGAGTCGCGCCAGCGCCATCCCGGCGCATTGATGCGCGCCGGTGCCGAACGCGAGATGGCGGTTCGGCGTGCGGCCGATATCGAGGTTCTCGGGATCGGCGAACTGATTGGGATCGCGGTTGGCGGCGCCGATACACAGCGTCACCGGCGTGCCCGCCGGCAGGGCGATGTCGCCGAGTTCGACCGGCTCGACGGTCATGCGGTTGCCGAGCTGGTTGGAGCTTTCGAACCGCAGCATCTCCTCGATCGCGGTCTTGATCATCGCGGGGCTCTCGATCAGCCGCGCCTTCTGGTCCGGATAATGCGACAGCGCCACCAGCCCGTTGCCGATCAGATTGGTGGTGGTCTCGTGGCCGGCATTGAGCAGGAAGATGCAATTGTGCAGCAATTCCTTTGACGTCAGCCGTTCGCCATTGTCCTCGCCCTGAATGAGGCGCGTCAGCACGTCGCGTTCGGGATTGCCGGGTTTGGCGCGGCGTCGCTCGACCAGGATTTCGAGATAGCCGAGAAAATCCTTCACCGCCGTGTTGCCGCGCGCAAACACCTCCGGACCGATCACCGGCTCCAGCGCGCCGAGAATGGCGAGCGACCAGTCGCGCAGCGGCTCGCGCTCCGCCATGGGTACATCGAGCAGGTTGCCGATCACCTGGATCGGGATCGCGGACGCAAAGTCCTCGATCAGTTCGACGCCGCCATCTTTGGCCACACTCTTGGCGGCAAGGCCATCGAGCAGGCGGTCGACCAGTTTGATCAGGTCGGGCTCCATCTCAGCGATTGCGCGCGGTGACAGCGCGCCCATGATCAGCCGCCGCACCCTGGTGTGGGCAGGGGGATCGTTGAAGACGAGGCTGGTGGTGTGGTGTTCGTAGAGCAGGCTATCGCCGTATTTCGGCAAAAACTCCTTCTTCTTGTCGGAGGAGAACACCTTGGTCGCCTTGTAGGCCGTGACGAGGTCGTCATAGCGGGTCAGGAACCAGGAACCGTTCGGCATACGCTTGACCGGCTCGTTCTCCCGCAGTGCACGATAGGTCGGGTACGGGTTGGCATAGAATTCCGGCGTCAGTTTCTCCAGATCGAAATCCGCCGACAGCTCCCGGGCATCCAGATTCATGGGTCGTCACGCTCTTGGTGAGACGGACTGGGGTGTCCGATTAAATTAGTCGCATATGCAACTAATTTAAACTCCGTCCCCGCGTCGGCGTCAACTCAAATGGGGAGGGCCATGCGGTTTTTGCGCTTTTGTTGAGCCGCGCGCCGTCTACAGTCTCTCTCAAACAAACTCGCTACCCAAATTGGAAACGCCCATGCACGCCCGCACTGACACATCGGAACAACAGACGGCCGCCTGGCCGGAAGAAATCTATGCTGTGCTGCAGCGCTACGATGTGCGGCAAGTACCCTATGTGCCGGATGCCGGGCATTCCAAGCTGATCGAGCGCGTGCTCGGCTCCGACACCATGCGCGGCATTCCCCTGACGACGGAAGAAGAGGGCGTGGCGCTGGTAGCCGGCGCCTGGGCCGGCGGGCAGCGCAGTGCGCTGTTGATGCAGTCGAGCGGCGTCGGCAACTGTATCAACATGTTCTCACTGATCCCGCTGTTTCGGTTACCGTTCTTCACCATCGTGACCATGCGCGGCGAGTGGGGCGAGTTCAATCATTGGCAAGTGCCGATGGGCTCGACCACGCAGGCCGTGTTCGAGCTCTCCGGCATCCGCGTGATGCGCGCCCACCACGCGGGTGAAGTGCGCGAAGTCGTCGAGGCCGGCGCTGCGCAAGCCTACAACGCCTGCACGCCCACCGCCGTCCTCCTGTCGCAGCGCCTGATCGGCGCAAAGGTATTCGTGAAATGAGCCAGACCAATCTTCTCGATCGCCGCGCCGTCGTCTCCACCATGCTCAGGGATCGCAAGGGTATTGTCGCCATCGGCGGCCTCGGCGCGTCCACCAATGACATGGCCGCGGCGGGCGACCATGACCGCAATCTCTATCTCTGGGGCGCCATGGGCGGCGCCGTCATGATGGGGCTGGGGCTCGCGCTGGCGCAACCCGATGTCCCCGTGGTTGTCATCACCGGCGATGGTGAGATGTTGATGGGCATGGGTTCGCTTGCCACCGTCGGCATGCAAAAGCCCGGCAACCTCTCCATCGTCGTGCTCGACAACGAGCGCTATGGCGAGACTGGCGGCCAGACCAGCCACACCTCGGCCGCCGCTGACCTCGTCGGCGTGGCAAAAGCCTGCGGCATTGCCGATAGCCAAGCCATCACCACCATGGCTGATGTCGAGGGGTTGGTTCCGAAGCTGCACGAGCTCAAGAGCGGTCCGCGCTTCGCCAACATCAAAATCGACGGCGCCAATGTGGTCCGGATCCTGCCGATGCGGGACGGCACCTTTATTGTGAACCGCATCCGCGGATCGCTCGGATTCCCGCCCCTGTAGCGGCGCAATTCGTTGGGATTCCAGCCGATTTAGACCGAAACAAGCCCAATTCAGCATGTGCGCTGCAATAAATCCTTGACTTGGTCAAGGTGAGTGATTACTCACACGCCCATGTCCAGCCTTCGCATGACGAGTGACTTACGGCGTCAATTGATATTGAGCGCCGCCAAGCGGTGCTTCGCCCGCAACGGCTTTGCCGGCACCACGACCAAGAGCGTGGCGGCCGCCGCGGCCATTTCCGAAGGGCTGCTGTTCAAGCACTTCCCGTCCAAGGCTGCGCTGTACGCTGAAATCCTGGCGGAAGAATGCGAGGCCGATCCGGACCTGGCGCATCTGCTCGGCCAGGCGCCGTCGACCGCAACCCTGGTCGAACTGATCAAGGGTATGGTCGGGCACTTCATGCACATCGCCGACGGCCCCGACGAGGAAGAGGCCCAGCGGCTGCGCCTGATGACGACGAGCCATCTCGACGACGGCGAGTTCGCGCGGCTGCTTTACGCCAAGGTCAGCGATTTGATCGGCTCGGTATTCACCGCATCGCTCGAAAGCGCGGTGGCCGCGGGCGACGCGTCGAAGATCGGCAGCGAGCCGCTCAATTTGTTCTGGTTCGCTCATCACACGGTGCTGATGGCCGCGCTGTCGCAGCTTCCGGCCGTGCCGTGTCTGACCTACGGCAACGCCGTTGATCTCGAACGGCAGCTTTGTCAATTCATCCTCCGCGGCATCGGACTTAACGAAGCCGCAATTGCTTCTCATTTGGACTGCGAGCTGTCGCCGAATTCGGGACAATCGGTAACTGCAGAAAGTGCATGAAATGAATATCGTAACCGAAAGCCATCTCAAGGGTCAGCCGATCGGTGATCAGTCGCGCAAGCGTCCGGTGCGGATGGTGCGCTGGTTCATCATCGTCGGGTTGTTGCTGGCCTTGCTGGCCGGCGGCCTGGTCTGGTTCAACTATTTCCGCGGCAAGATGATCGCGCAGTTCTTCGCCAACAACAAACCGCCGGCGACCAGCGTCAGCATTGCCGAAGCGAAGTCCGAAACGATACCGAACCTGTTGACCGCGGTCGGCGATCTCGCCGCCGTGCATCAGGTCAATGTCACGTCGGATTTGAACGGCCGCATCACCGAGATCCTGTTCACCGCGGGTTCGACCGTGAAAGAGGGTACGCCGCTGGTGCAATTGTTCGATGGTCCCGAGCAGGCCGATCTCGCCAGCTTCAAGGCGCAGGCGACGATGGCGCAGCTCTCGCTCGAGCGCGCCAAGCAACTTGCCTCGCGCCAGTTCGGCCCGCAGGCCACCGTCGACCAGGCCCAGTCGTCGTTCGACCAGGCCAATGCCGGCATCGCCAAGACCCAGGCCATCATCTCGCAGAAGCAGGTACGGGCGCCGTTCGACGGCGAACTCGGCGTGCGCAAGGTCGAGGTCGGTCAGTACCTGACGGCGGGAACGCAGATCGTCTCGCTGACCGATCTGTCGCAGCTCTATGCGAACTTCACCGTGACGGAAAAGGACAGCGGCGCGCTCAAGGTCGGGCAGGTCGTTCGCATCGCGGTCGATGCCTACCCGGGCCGCAAGTTCGAGGGCAAGATCACGACGATCGAACCGCAGATCGCCACCGACACGCGCAACATTCGCGTGCAGGCGACGATCGCCAACCCGGAACGCATTCTCAAGCCGGGCATGTTCGCGACCACCACCGTGGTGCTGCCGGACAAGCCGCCGGTCATCACCATTCCCGAGACCTCGGTCGATTACACGCTGTATGGCGACTCCGTTTACGTCATCACCGAGAAGAAAGAGGATGACGGCAAGACCAGCCTGACTGCGGTGCGCACCTTCGTGCAGACCGGCAACCGCATCGACGGGCGTGCCGAGATTCTGAAAGGGCTGAAGCCCGGCGATCGCGTCGTTGCGGTCGGGCAGCTCAAGCTGCAATCGGGCGCGGTCGTGACGATCTCGGCCGATACGCAGCCTGTGATTCCGGCGAAGGCGCCGCGCTACTAGGCCGTGGCGCGGCCTTAAGGCCGCGTTCGCACCATTCAGGCATCGGTCTCGCGAAGGGACCATGCCCAATCGTTTATACTGAGCGGGATAACCAGCGATGGCCTTAACCGATATCTTCATCAAGCGTCCGGTCCTGTCGGTCGTCGTCAGCTTGTTGATTCTTCTGCTCGGCCTGCGGGCCGCCAGCGTGTTGCCGATCCGGCAGTATCCGAAACTGTCGAACACGGTGATCAACGTCACGACCGTCTATCCGGGCGCGTCGGCGAATTTGATTCAGGGCTTCATCACCACGCCGATCGAGCAGGCGATCGCCTCCGCCGAAGGCGTCGACTACATCACGTCGTCGTCGGTGCAGGGCACCAGCACGATCCAGGTCTACATCAAGCTGAATTTCGACCCGAACCAGGCGCTGACCGAAGTTCTCGCCAAGACGAACTCGGTCAAATATCTGATCCCGAAAGAATCCAACGACCCGATCGTGACCAAGACAACCGGTCAGACCACGGCCGTGATGTATCTTGGCTTCTCGAGCGACGAGCTCTCCGGTTCGGCGATCTCGGACTACCTGACGCGCGTGGTCCAGCCGGTGCTGTCGACCGTCGACGGCGTCGCGTCGGCCGATATTCTGGGCGGCCAGACATTCGCGATGCGGCTGTGGCTTGATCCGGTCAAGATGGCCGGGCGCGGCGTATCGCCAAGCGATGTCCAGGCGGCGATCCAGGCCAACAATTTCCAGGCCGCCGCCGGGCAGGCCAAGGGTTATTTCATCGTCTCCAACATCACGACCAATACCGACTTGCGGAACCTCGACCAGTTCAAGCGCATGATCGTCAAGTCCAAGGACGGCGGCTTTGTCCGGATCGAGGATATCGCGACCGTAGAGCTGGCGGCGCAAAGCTCGGATGCAAGCGTCGCGTTCAGCGGCGAGCGTGCGATCTTCATCGGCGTGCAGGCGACCCCGCAAGGCAACCCGCTGACGCTGGTTAAGGGCGTGCGCGCGTTGTTCCCGGAGCTCGAACGCAATTTGCCGCCGTCGATGAAGATGAAGGTGGCCTACGACTCCACGAAATTCATTCAGTCCTCGATCGACGAGGTGAGGAACACGTTGATCGAGGCGATGCTGATCGTCGTGGTCGTGATCTTCCTGTTCCTGGCCTCGTTCCGCTCGGTCATGATTCCCGTCGTGACTATTCCGCTGTCGCTGATCGGTGTCTGCAGCATGATGCTGGCGTTGGGCTTCAGCTTCAACCTGCTGACATTGCTGGCGATGGTGCTCGCGATCGGGCTCGTGGTCGACGACGCCATCGTGGTGGTCGAGAACATCCATCGACATCTGGAAGAAGGAAAATCGCCGGTGCAGGCGTCACTGCAGGGCGCGCGCGAAATCGTCGGTCCCGTGATCTCGATGACGATCACGCTGGCAGCCGTGTACGCGCCGATCGGTTTCCTCGGCGGCTTGACCGGCTCGCTGTTCCGCGAATTTGCCTTCACGCTCGCGGGTTCGGTGATCGTGTCCGGCGTGATTGCGCTGACGCTGTCACCGATGATGTGCTCGGTGTTCCTCAAGAGTGCGGAAGAGGGGCGTTTCGCCAAGATCGTCAACCGGGTGTTCGGCGCGATGACGCGTTGGTATGGGCGTCAGCTCGACCGCTCGCTCGACTATCGCCCGATCACCGGCGTGTTCGCGCTGACGATCCTCGGTCTGGTCGGCTTCCTCTATATGAACACGGCCAAGGAACTCGCGCCCGAAGAAGACCAGGGCATCGTGTTTTCGGTGACCAAGGCGCCGAAATACGCCAACATCGACTATGTCGACTTCTACGGCGAGAAGCTCGACAAGGCATTTGCCAGTTTTCCCGAAACCGACCTGCGCTTCGTCCTCAATGGTATCAACGGGCCGCAGGGCGGCATCGCCGGCATGCTCTTGAAGCCGTGGGATGAGCGTACGCGTTCCTCGATCAAGCTGAAGCCGCTGGTGCAGGCGGAGATCAGCAAGATCGAGGGGGTCCAGGCGTTCGCGTTCAACCTGCCGCCGCTTCCGGGCGGACCGGGTGGTTTGCCGGTGCAGATGGTGATCAATTCGACCTCCGATTTCCGCAACGTCTATGAGCAGATGAACAAGCTGAAGGACGCCGCGCGCAAGAGCGGTCTCTTCATCGTCTCCGACAGCGACCTCGACTTCAACCAGCCGGTGGTGCGGGTCAACATCGACCGTTCAAAGGCGAGCGATCTCGGCATCAACATGGCGCAGGTAGGCGCCACGCTGCAGACGCTGCTGGGCGGCAATTACGTCAACCGCTTCAACCTTGAGGGTCGGTCGTATCAGGTGATCCCGCAGGTGCCGCGCGGCATGCGGCTCTCGCCGGAATCGCTCGGCGGTTACTATGTCCCGACCAACACCGGGCAATTGGTGCCGCTGTCGACCATCGTGTCGATCGAGACCGCGACCGATCCGAACTCGCTGACCCATTATAACCAGCTCAACTCCGCGACCTTCCAGGCGGTGCCGATGCCGGGCGTGACGGTCGGGCAGGCGGTCGACTTCCTCGAAGGTGAAGCCAAGAAGTTGCCGGCCGGCTTTGGCCACGACTATCTAGCCGATTCCCGCCAATATGTGCAGGAAGGCAACCAGCTCGCGATCACCTTCGGCTTCGCGCTGGTCATCATCTTCCTGGTGCTGGCGGCGCAGTTCGAAAGCCTGCGCGATCCGCTGGTGATCATGATCAGCGTTCCCATGGCGATCGTCGGCGCCTTGATCCCGCTGTTCTTCGGCATGGCGACGATCAACATCTATACCCAGGTCGGCTTGCTGACCCTGGTCGGCCTGATCACCAAGCACGGCATTCTGATGGTGGAGTTCGCCAATGAATTGCAGCTCAAGGAAGGTCTCGACAAGCGTTCGGCGATCGAGATGGCGGCCCGCATTCGGCTGCGTCCGATCCTGATGACGACGGCGGCGATGGTCACCGGTCTGATTCCGCTGCTGACCGCGACCGGCGCGGGTGCCGCGAGCCGCTTCTCGATCGGTCTCGTCGTGGTCTCGGGCATGTCGATCGGCACGCTGTTCACGCTGTTCGTGCTGCCGGCGGTCTATGTCTTCATGGCGACCGACCACCAGGCCAACAGTACCTCTCAGCGGACCAAGGAAATCGCTGACTTCGACATGGGGACGCCGGGCCTCAAGCCGACCTGAAGTACGTCCGGCGGATAATCCAAAAAGCGGCGGCAGTCATGAC
>JBOHIT010000216.1:0-3031 GCA_050726155.1 Bradyrhizobium sp. | reverse complement strand
CCCCTCATCCGCCTTCGCTGCGCGAAGGCACCTTCTCCCACCCCAACTCGGGTTTACCCGAGTTGGGCATATTAAATTGTCGAAGTCGGATAAATCCGACTTCGATGGGAGAAGGGAAAAAATCATCACAGCGGCGGATCGATCGCTTCTGCATATTCCTTCTTGAAGCGCGCGATCAGTTCGGCCGCCGGCAAGACGTTTGCCACACTGCCGACGCCCTGGCCTGAGCCCCAGATTTCCTTCCACGCCTTCGGCTTGGCGCGCTCGCCGGATGCATCGGTGCCGAAACTCATCTTCGACGGATCCGAGGTCGGCAGGTTTTCCGGATCCATCCCGGCCGCGACGATCGACGGTTTCAGATAATTGCCGTGCACGCCGGTGAACAAATTGGAATAGACGATGTCTTCCGCCGTCGATGACGTGATCATCCGCTTGTAGGCCTCGACCGCGTTGGCTTCCGCTGTCGCGATGAAGGCCGAGCCGATATAGGCGAAATCAGCGCCCAGGATTCGCGCCGCACGAATGGCGCGGCCGTTGGCAATCGCGCCCGACAACGCGATCGGACCGTCGAACCATTGCCGTGTCTCCGCCACGAAGGCCAATGGCGAGATTTCGCCGGCGTGGCCGCCGGCGCCGGCCGAAACCAGGATCAGGCCGTCGGCGCCCTTCTCGACCGCCTTGTGCGCGAACTTCTGATTGATGACATCGTGGAACACGATGCAGCCCCAGCCGTGCGCGGCCTGATTGAGTTCTTCGCGCGCGCCGAGCGAGGTGATCATCATCGGCACCTTGTGCTTCTCGCAAAGCGCAAGGTCCTGATCGAGGCGGTTGTTCGACTTGTGCACGATCTGGTTGACCGCAAATGGCGCCGACGGCCGATCGGGATGCGCCTTGTCGTGGGCGGCGAGTTCTTCCCTGATCCGCGCCAGCCATTCGTCGAGCAGCGCCGGCGGGCGCGCATTCAACGCCGGAAACGATCCGACGACGCCGGCCTTGCATTGCGCGATCACCAGATCGGGCACGGAAATGATGAACAGCGGCGCTCCGATCACGGGGATCGACAGACGGCCCTTGAACAAGGCAGGCATGGACATTCGAAGCAATCCTTATGTGTTTTTTCGGAACTCAGTGGGCATGACCCAAGAGATGCCAGACGTCATACCAACAAGGCAATCTTTCCAGTGTCAAGTATTGCGTTTGGGCGCTATTTCTTGCGCATAACCTCCGGGCAAACGCTCCGCGTTTGTCCCGAGGGAAAACCGGTGCCCACTTTTCCGGGTCATGCGCTACTGACAAAGCGCGCGGGTCACGTAATTCTCGGTCTTGCAGTCGCCGGGCTCGCGCTTGCGGCCGGGGATGAACACTTTCGGCGAGCACTTTTCGGCCGCATCGGTGTCGAGGCTCTTGCCTTCCTTGTAGCCCTTGCTCTGGCAGAGCTTGTCGGCGCCCGCCTTGCAGTCCGGCGCGCCATTGGGCGACACTAGGCAGGCCGCGCGCCCGCTGACCATCAGCGATGGCCGGGCCATGTTCGACAGGGTCTCGCCGGCGTCCTTGGCACGGGCGTTGAGGTCGTCGACGGTATCGCCTGGGCTCTTCAGCGTCGGCAGGATCGATTTGGATTTCTCCAACAGCTTGCCGATTTCATTGATCAGGCCGGGATTTTCCGGCTGCGCCGGCGGCGGTTCGATCTGCTGCGGCGCCGGCCCTTGCGGCAGTGGCTGCTGGGCCGGCGACTGCACGCCGAGCGAGGGCTGCGGGGCGCCTTGCGGCCAGGCCCCATCGGAGGCCAGCACCAGCATCGACAGTGCGAGGCAAGCGGTCGGCGCCCGCGCCGCTGAACGTCTGAAGAGATGGCCGATTCGATCGGGCATGAGGCGAACCTAGCCTGAAGGCTTGAGCCGGCAAAGCGCGCGGCGCGCGGGTCAGATCAATCGAAACGCGATGTAGAACCCGAGCACCAGGACCGCGGCGCCGATCGCTACCCAGGTGCCGAGCCGCTTTTCCAGCTCGCTGCGAATGGTGTCGCCGTAGCGGTTGAGCAGGACGGCAACCACGAAGAACCGGCCGCCTCGCGCGATGATCGAGCACAGGATGAACAGCCAGATATTGTAGCCGGCAAATCCGGACGTGATGGTCACGAGCTTGTAGGGGATCGGTGTCAGCCCCTTGCCGATGATGATCAGCGCGCCCCATTCGGCGTAGGACTGGCGGAACGCTTCGACCTTGCCGGAAAGACCATAGACGCTGATGAGCCACTGCCCGACCGAGTCATACAGCAGCGCACCGATCGCATATCCGACCACGCCGCCGGCCACCGAGGCGATCGTGCACACGGTCGCGAACCACCATGCCCGCTTCGGCCGCGCCAGCGACATCGGCAGCAGCATGACGTCGGGAGGAATCGGGAAGAAGGAGCTTTCCGCAAACGATACGGCTGCCAAAATCCAGAGCGCGTAGGGCTTGTCGGCGGCGGCGATGAACCAGTCGTAACTTCGTTTCAGCATGGCCGCATCAACCATCATGGAGCGGATTTGTCCATGCCGGCAAACGGCGGAATTTTGGGGGATTTAGTGCCGTTTTCGTAAGGAGCGGCCTTCCAGCGCGACAATACGCCGCCGAACTGCGGGTGTCGCCGATTTCGGCAGCGCCTTGGCCGCCGAGATCGCCTTGTCAGGCAAGGCCTTTGCAGAAACGGCTTTGGCAGCAACGGGTTTGTCGGCAGAGGCTTTGGGCGGCTTGACCGTTGATTTCGGCAGCTTCTCGGCAATGCCGAGCATCAGCTCGCGCCGCTGCATCTCGCGCCAGACATCCTCCGGCGTCACGCCGGCGGCTGCCCACAAAACGGTCAGATTGTAGAGCAGGTCGGCGCTCTCGCGAACCACCGCGTCGGTCTTGCCGTTGACGGCGTCGATCACGACTTCGATGGCTTCCTCGGCCAGCTTCTTGGCCATCTTGGCCGGACCGCGCTGAAACAGCCTGGCGGTACGCGAAATTGCCGGGTCGAGATCCCTGGCCGCGATCACCGCCTGAT
>JBOHIT010000215.1:0-5092 GCA_050726155.1 Bradyrhizobium sp. | reverse complement strand
CAGAAAGATCGATCGTACCGCCGAGGCCGGATTGCAGCTCACGCGCTGAAGATGAGTTTGCTGCCGGTCGAGGTGTTGATCACACTGTTCGGCATCTGCGCCCGCGCCTCGAGCAGGAAATTCAGGCCGCTGCAATGCATCGGAATCAGCACGTCCGGCTCGAGCTTCTTGATCTCGGCGACGACCTCCTTGAGATAATCGGCCGGCGCCGGCCCGAGATGGAAGCCGCCGACGATGGCATGAACCTTCTGAATGCCCGAGACCTTCTGCGCCTGCCGCACCGAGTTCACGATCCCGACATGACCGCACGACGAAATCACGACCAGACCCTTGCCGCGAATGTTGAAACAGGTGGCATGCTCGTGGACATGCTGGTCCGGCACGATTTTCCCTTGCAGCTCCGCGGCTGTGTAGTGGCCGTAGTCACAGCCCGCTGCTTCTTTCGAGGAGTAATCGACGAAACTGTTCGGGAGGATACGTTCGATGCCGTCGCGCGTAATCTTGCCGGTGGTGAAGGCGTGCCCCTGGATCACCGTCGGCGTCTCGCACAGGACGACCGAAACCTTCTGAGCTCCGATTTCGCGACGATCGAGCGTTCCGAATTCGCCGAACTGACCAGCAGTGGGCGTGGCGATCGCCCGATGACAGAAATTATCCTCGCCGCCTGCATACAGCTTGAGGTCGGCAGGCAATACGCCGCGGTGTTTTTCGAGGAAGGCGATCAGGCCACCAAAGTGATCGATATGCCCGTGGCTGACGACCAGCGCCTGGATCTTGGCGGGATCGACCTTGAGCAAATCCATATTGTTGTTGATCGCAGTCCCGGTGTAGCCGAAGTCGAGCAGGATCGTGCGGTTTTCGTCCCCGCGCTGCGACTCGAGATAGAGCGACAGACCCCATTCATTGTGAAGAACGTTGCGTGCGCTGGCGCTGCGTCCGGGGCCGGGTCCCTCGTGCACCACTCCGTTGACGGTGCTTCCGCGCAGGAACTGGTCATGTTGCTGGTCGACGAGGACGCGGATCGCCAGTTTGTCCACCGTCGGCACCTGAATGGGCTGCGCGCTGGCGATTTCGATGCAGCTGAATCCACCCGCCATGGAGGCGGCCGCAAAGGCCGCCGAGCTCTTCAGAAAATTGCGCCGACTGATGCCCATTTTGTTCTCCGTGGCCCGATTTCGGCGAAGAGAGTAGAACCTTGCAAGTCTGCGTCAATGGTCGAAACGGTGACAGCTGCCTATGATGGGTCAGGTTGTACGGGCAGACCTGCTATTCCAGGCCGGCCGCGCCAAACCTACCCTCTTGTGGCACCATCGCCGGCAATTCCGAACCTCCATCCAGGATAAATCCAAGGAAAAAGTCATGTCACGCGTGTCGATCAAGACCAGGGACGATCTGCCGGCCGACTTGCAGCCATTGTGGGACAAGATGACGACCTACGGCGCGTTTGAGAACCAGGCCGGCGTGATGGCGCACCGGCCGCCGATCTTCAAGCATACGTGGTCGCTATTGGTCGATCTCGCCAATTCAGGCACCTTGTCGAAGCGCCATCTGGAGATCGCGCTGGTCGCGGTGTCCCTGCTGAACAAGTGCGACTATTGCGTATCGCACCACGCGCCGAAGCTGGCGATCCAGGGCGTCACGGAGGAGGGCGCCGAACGCCTGCTCGACTACAAGGATCATCCGGAGCTCGACGACGTCGACAGGCTCGTTGTCGAATATTCGATCGCGGTGAATAACAACTGGAGCAAGACCCGCGACGAGGTTTTTGCCCGGCTGCGCGAACATTTCTCCGAAGCCCAGATCGTCGAACTGACCTGGCGCATCGCGCTGTGTGGCGCCTTCAACCGCTTCACCGATATCCTGCAATGCGATATCGAACCGAGCGTACCTTCGCGCGACGCGGCCGAGTAGCAGACGCGATGTCTGACGAATTGCACTGGCTTTCCGCCCGCGAGATGGCCCGTCGATTCGCCAAGGGCGATTTGTCGCCGGTCGATGTGCTGGAAGCGACATTGGCGCAGTTGCATGCGGTCAATCCGGCTCTCAATGCCATCTGCCTGTTGGACGAACCGCAGGGCCGGCAGCTCGCCGCCGCGTCGGCGGAACGCTGGCGCCGCGGCGAACCGATCGGGCCGCTCGACGGCGTGCCGGTCGCGATCAAGGACACCGCGCATGTCGCGGGCTGGCCGATGCGCATCGGCTCGCACGCGACACCGTCAACGCCGAGCACGCAGGATACACCCGGCGTCGCCCGCCTGCGCGAGGCCGGCGCGGTGTTCTTCTGCAAGACGTCCACGCCCGAATTCGGCTGGAAGGGGATTACCCACGGCCCGCTGACCGGCATCACGCGCAACCCCTGGGATATTTCGCGGACGCCCGGCGGCTCCAGCGGCGGCTCGGCCGCGCTGGTCGCGGCGGGCGTGGTTCCGCTGGCCACCGGCGGCGATGGCGGCGGTTCGATCCGCATCCCCGCGGCGTTCAGCGGCGTGTTCGGATTGAAGGCGAGCTACGGCGTGGTGCCGAATTTGCTGGGGCCGATGGGCACGCTCGCGGTCTATGGCGGCCTGTCGCGCGATGTCGCCGACAGTGCGCTGCTGCTGAACGTGCTGACGCGGCCGGATGCGCGCGATTCCTTCGCCATTCCCTATCGCGGCATCGACTATCTCGATGGCCTCGAAAGTGGAGTGGCGGGAATGCGCATCGCCTGGTCGCCCGACCTCGGCTTCCCCGTCGCCGATCCCGCCGTCGTGGCCGGCATGCAGCCGGCGATCGACGCGCTGGTGAAAGCCGGCGCCGATGTTCGACCGGTCGATCTGGATCTCTCCGGGGCGCAGCCCGCGCTGGAGGTGATCTGGGGTGCATCGCATGCCGCGCTCGTGCGCGATTTCGACGGCGCGCAATTGGCGGCGCTCGATCCTGGCCTGCTCCGATTGGTGGTCGCCGCCCAGGATATTTCCGGCAGCGAATTGCAGGCGGCCTATGCCGACATGCGCACGCTCAGCCAGCAGATGCATTCGTTCCACGGGGATTATGACCTGCTGTTGACGCCGACCATTCCGATCACCGCCTTCGCAGCCGGCGTCGACACGCCCGATGCGGCGCGCTTTCCGCAATGGTTCGATTGGACGCCATTGACCTGGCCGTTCAATCTCACCCGTCAGCCCGCGGCCTCGGTTCCCTGCGGATTCGTCGAGGGCCTGCCGATCGGCCTGCAGGTCGTAGGCCCGATGTTCTGCGAAGAGAAAATCCTCCGCGCCAGCCGCTGCGTCGAATTGGCCTGCGCCAGTGCGGCGCGGCCGAACCTTGCCGATCAACCGAAAGTAAAGGTGTAGGCGCTCAAGCCGGCCCTGGGCACTTTCAGGCGCAACACATGCTCGCCACTGGTGCCGCTGTAGAGGGAATAGAGCCGGCTCCCATCCACAATGACCGGCGGCTGCGGCGTGCCATCGATCGTGATCGATAGCATTTGCGGCGATGCACTGCCGGCGACCAGATTGACCTTGGGTGCGTTGAAGCGAACCAGGATTTCGACGTTGTCCGCCAAAGAGGTTGCGCGATCTGCGACCAGATTCCAGGCGCCGGCGAGGGCGAACCGGTTTTGCGGCACGCTGTCCGGCAGTGTGTAGGATCGTTCACCGGCGGCGGAATTCTGCGACTCCACGATGGCGCCGTCGTTCTTCTCCGAACCGAGATAGAGTTCAGGCGTTCCGATTCCGGCGAGATCGGGATCGCTAGCCTGCGCGGCCGGTGCCGGTTCGCCGACGAGACGGGCGATCGTGTTCTCGATCTGCTGATAGTTGCCTTCGCCGAAATGCGTCGCGACGATCGTTCCGGACTTGTCGATCAGGTATCCGGCCGGCCAGTACTGATTTCCGAAGGCGCGCCAGGTGCGATACTGATTGTCCTGCGCCACCGGATATTTGATGCCGAAGCGCTTGATCGCAGTCTCGACATTCGCAGTCTCCCGCTCGAACGCGAACTCGGGCGTGTGCACGCCGACCACGACAAACCCTTTGTCCTTGTAGGTGTCGTACCACTTGGTCACATAGGGCAGGGTGCGAACGCAGTTGATGCAGGAATAGGTCCAGAACTGCACCAGTACGACCTTGCCGCGCAGGCTTTCCATCGTCAGCGGTTGGGAGTTCAGCCACGCCGAAATCCCGGCAAACTCCGGCGCGGTGCGTCGATCGCTCGATGTAGTTTCCTGGCCGCGAGTCAGCGACGGGCTGAACTGCACGACGACGAGAAAGCCGACGAACAACAACACAATGAGGGTGAGAAGCTTGCGCATGGTCATAGTCCTGTTTGGTGGCCGGGATACAAGTCGGAGAGCCACACGGTGATGATGGTGTCGTATTGTGTGTAGAAGGCGAACGCGACGAGCAGCACCGCCGCGCCGAAGCTGCGCTGCAGGGCCGGTGTGTAGGGCGCAAGCCTGCGCATCTGGGTGGTGGCGTATTGCCCGCCATAGGCGATGAGCAATATCGGGATGGCCGCGCCGATCGCGTAAGCGACCAGCAGCAGGCCGGCACGCGCGAGGGCTTCCGACGTCGCGATCAGCGTGAGAATGGAGCCGAGAACCGGGCCGGCACAGGGGGTCCACAACACGCCGACCGTCAGTCCGAGAACAAAGCCGCCGACATTGCCGGGTCCGGCGGCGCGAACCGCACCGTCCGCATACGACAGCAGACCACTCAACCGCGCTGCAAGCCATTCGTAGGGCTGCGGCCAGAGCATCAGGGCGCCGAGGCCGCCGAGCAGCACGATGGAAACCTTCCGTAGCGTGTCATGCGACAATCCCAACACCGTTGGGAACGTCCCGAACAGGAGCGCGAAGCCGGAAAAGGCGGATATGAATCCGGCCACCATGAACAGCGGCCGCCATCGGCCCTGCTGGCCGATGGAGGTGCCGAGCAGGATCGGAAGCAACGGCAGGATGCAGGGCGCTCCAGCCGTCAGCAGTCCGGCCGCAAGGGCCAGCGCGATCTCGATCATTGCGATATTCCCAGTCGGAGGCGGCCGCCGTCACTTCACCAGGGTGAGCAGCGGTTTACCCTTCTCGACAATGTAGGTGGCGAGCTCACTCCCGGTG
>JBOHIT010000214.1:0-4450 GCA_050726155.1 Bradyrhizobium sp. | reverse complement strand
GAACGCGGCCGACAGTTCACGGAGCGCTATGCGCGCACCTCCCAACGACGCCTGATTGCCGTTTCTCCGCCGGATCAATTCCGTCGCCAAGGGACAACTTCAAGCGACACTTCCAAGGATCATCCATGCCCGAAGTTATTTTCACCGGTCCTGCGGGCCGCCTCGAAGGCCGCTACCATCCGGCGAAGCAGAAGAACGCGCCGATTGCGATGATCCTGCATCCGCATCCACAGTTTCACGGCACGATGAATCACCAGATCGTCTACCAGTGTTACTACGCGTTTGCGCATCGCGGCTTTTCGGTGCTGCGTTTCAATTTCCGCGGCGTCGGCCGCAGCCAGGGTTCGTTCGACCACGGCACCGGCGAGTTGTCCGACGCGGCGTCCGCGCTCGATTGGGCGCAAACCATCAATCCCGAAGCGCGCGCCTGCTGGGTTGCGGGCTTTTCGTTCGGCGCCTGGATCGGCATGCAGCTTCTGATGCGCCGGCCCGAGGTCGAGGGGTTCATCTCGATCGCGCCGCCCGCCAACCTCTATGACTTCTCCTTCCTCGCACCCTGCCCGTCGTCTGGCCTAATCGTGCATGGCGAAAAGGATGCGGTGGTACCACCGAAGGACGTCAACACGCTGGTCGAGAAGCTGAAGACGCAAAAAGGCATCGTGATCGACCAGCAGATCATCCCCGGCGCCAACCACTTCTTCGACGGCAAATTGCAGCCGCTGATGGAGACGGTGACCGGCTATCTCGACATGCGGCTCGCCAACGTGCGTTAATCATAGCGTTTTCAAGCGAAGTGGATACCGGTTCGCGTGAAGAAAACGCGTCAACTTAAGAAGCCGCGATGACCGCCTTCGTCGCCCTGCTCCGCGCCGTCAACGTCGGCGGCACCGGCAAGCTGCCGATGACCGAACTCAAGGCGATGTGCGAGGCGCTCGGCTTCGAGGCCGTCCGCACCTACATCGCCAGCGGCAATGTCGTGTTCACCAGCCGCAAATCCGAATCCGCGGTGAAGAAGGCGCTGGAAGCTCGGCTCGAAACCTATGCCGGCAAGCCGGTCGGCGTCATGGTGCGCACGGCGGACGAGATGCAGGCAGTCCTCAAAAGCAATCCGTTTCCGAAGACGCCGGGCAACCGCACGGTTGCGATCTTTCTCGACGCCAAGCCGCCGGCGGATACGCTGGCCGCCGTCAAGGGCCGCAAGGATGAAGAGGTCGGATTGGGCGCACGCGAAATCTACGTCCACTACGGCGACGGCATGGGACAATCGAAACTGGTGATCCCTGCCGCCAAAGCCGGAACCGCGCGCAACATGAATACGATTGCGACACTGGCGAAAATGGCCGCGGAGTTGTGAGCCGGCTGCATCGGCGTGTAGGATGGGTAGAGCGCAGCGAAACCCATCACTTCATCGCAAGCCGCTGATGGGTATCGCTGCGCTCCACCCATCCTACTCATTCACGCCAGCTTCAGCGCGACGATCCCGATCATCACCAGCACGATGCCCGCAATCTTCACCGGATTGAGTGCCTCGCCGAACAGCAGCACGCCCATGGTCAAGGTGCCGACCGCGCCGATACCGGTCCACACCGTGTAGGCGACGCCGATCTCCAGCACCTGCAGCGCCCGTCCGAGCAGGAACACGAACGCCGCCAGCAGCGCCAGCGAGGCGATGCTCCAGCCGAGCCTGGTGTAGCCGTCAGCATATTTCATGGAGATCGCCCAGCCGACATCGAGAATCCCGGCGGTTACCAGCGCGACCCAGGCGATCTGCGGCGACATCGCTACGCCGCCAGTTTCAGCATATGCGCGTTGTGCCGAACCAGGAACGCGTGCAGCAATTGCGGATAGTCGGCGCCGACGGCGTTGCGGACACTTTTGCGCGTCGCCAATTCCGTTCGCCACGCGCGCACCTTTGGCGTCTCCGCGAAGATCGAAAGGTCGATCAGTTGATCGAACACGTCGAAATAGCGGAAGATCGGCGCGAACACCGCGTCCACCAGGCTGAATTTCTCGCCGGCAAAGAACGGACCCGAACCCAGCGCCTCCTCGACGCGTGCAAACTTCGCGGCCACCGCCACACGTTTGGCTTCGAACACCGCGGCATCGCCGGTCGTCTCGAGGCCCCACAGCTCGCTCAGAATGGTCGAGCCGAATTCCATCCAGGCCCGGTGCTGTGCCCGCTGCAGCGGATTTTCGAGATGCAGTTTTGCGCCGCCCTGGGTGTCCTCGATGTATTCGCAAATCACATTGCTTTCGAACAACGCCACTTCGCCGTCATCGCTGCGAACGACCAGCACCGGCACCTTGCCGAGCGGCGATAGCTTCAAAAACCAGTCCGGCTTGTTGGCGAGGTCGATGTCGACGCGCTCGAAGGCGACGCCCTTTTCGTTCAGCGCGATCACGGCGCGCTGCACATAGGGACAAAGCTTGTGGCTGATCAAAGTCAGTTTTGCCGTCATGACGACCTCCCAAGAAGGCGGAGCCCAACGGCTCGCTATATGCACCTGCATCCAAATTAGATGCATTTGCATGTAGTCGTCAAGGTCGATGCAATTGCATCAACAAGACTTGATCCCGGCACTGGCGGCCGGGGCACTGGCGGCCGGGGCATTGGCAGCCCCGGGGGGCACTGGCGGCCGGGGCTATGGCCGGGCCATGATTCCCCCGGTCATGGGAATGGGAACCCCTGTTGTGGCGGGGTAGCTCAGCGGCAGGCCTTTCAGGCCCCGCGCTGCGAGGAAGCCAAAAGCCTGCGCCTCGATGGCGTCGGAGGCCCAGCCCAGCCCGTCGGCAGCCTCGACGGTCGCGGGCGCCAGCCGGTCGCGCAGCATCCGCAGCATGGTCAGGTTGCGGGCGCCGCCGCCGGCCACGATCCAGCTCTTCGGCACTTTCGGCAGCAGTGGCACGATCCTGGCGATCGACCTTGCCGTGAACGCGGTCAGGGTCGCCGCGCCATCCGCGGGCGCCATCCCGTCGACCTTGAGGGCGGCGAAATCGTTGCGGTCGAGCGATTTGGGCGGTGGCTTCGAAAAGAACGGCAGCGCCAGCCCGCGCGCGATCCAGGCTTCATCGACCTTGCCCAGGGCGGCGGTCTGGCCCGCGGTGTCGAAGTGCTGGTTCAGGACACGGTTCATGTGGTCGTCGAGCAGCGCGTTACCAGGCCCGGTGTCGCAGGCGATCAGCGTGTCGGCCCCGTCGATATAGGTGATGTTGGAGACCCCGCCGATATTAACCACGACGATCGGGCCCTCGCGCTCCAGCGATTGGGCCAGCGCGCGGTGATAGACCGGCACGAACGGCGCACCCTGCCCGCCGGCGGCGACGTCGGCGGCGCGGAAATCATGCATGACCGGGATATGGATCGCCCTGGCCAGGGCACCGGCATCGCCGATCTGCACCGTCAACCCGCGCTCGGGCCGGTGCAGCACGGTCTGGCCATGGAAGCCGACAATATCGATGTCCTGGGCGGAGATGCGGTGTTGTGCGGTAAAGGCGGCGACGGCCTCGGCATGGGCCAGCGTGACGGCCTGCTCGGCCTCGCGCAGGATGCCCGGCCGGGCATCGCGCTGCGGCAGGTCGACGGCCTCGTACAGCGCCTGCCGCAGCAGGCGGCGTTCCATTTCGCTATAGGGACGGTATCCGGAGGGCCCGAACGCCCGAACCTTCCGGCCGTCGGTTTCGATCATGGCGACGTCGACCCCGTCGAGCGAGGTGCCGCTCATCAGACCTATGGCCGTCAACATCATTGTCGTAGTGCCTTCGTCACGCCCTGCTCGAATCGTCCCGCCGACGACGACCAGCTTGTGCCAAACACGGACATCTTATAATGCCACACCGCACGCGCTTGCGGCAGCCCATTCCGCTATGGTTCCGCAACTCGTTACAATTACCATGAAAATAGAATGATCAGAGTCGCAGACCTATGACCGCATTTAAATCAGATTTCCTGAACATTTTACAGGAACGCGGCTTCGTCCACCAATGTTCCGATTTCGACGGCCTCGACGCGCTGGCCGCGAAGGGCCAGGCCACCGCCTATGTCGGCTACGACTGCACGGCGCCGTCGCTGCATATCGGCAATTACCTCACCATGATGATGCTGCACTGGCTGCAGGAGAGCGGCAACAAGCCGATCACCCTGATGGGCGGCGGAACCACCATGGTCGGCGACCCCTCCGGCAAGGACGAATCGCGCGCGATCCGCTCGATCGAAGAAATCGAGGCCAACAAGGCCTCGATCCGCGGCGTGTTCGCCAAGGTGCTGCGCTACGGCCACGGTCCCAGCGACGCCATCCTGCTCGACAATGCCGTGTGGCTGACCACGCTGAACTGGATCGAGATGCTGCGCGACATCGGCCGGCATTTCTCGGTCAACCGCATGCTGACGATGGACTCGGTGCGGCTGCGTCTCGAACGCGAACAGGAGATGAGCTTCATCGAGTTCAACTAC
>JBOHIT010000213.1:0-35037 GCA_050726155.1 Bradyrhizobium sp. | reverse complement strand
CTTGGCAAGCGCGGAAATATTCCGTCAGGCGAGACGGCAGCGACTGGACTCAACTCGGGATGATTATCCGTGGAAATCGTATCAGGTCGTGAGCGCGGATATGACGACGCGTTCTCGCGGCGCGACGCGCCCGAGTTGTACCTGCTCGCTTGCCCCCTCGATGACGAGAGGGCGCAGGGAAGACCGGGTGCGCGCTGCACCCGCGGTCTCGTGTGCAATTGCGCACAGAAAACGCGCACACGAGCATACAGGTACAGACGGAGCATCCCGGCCTTCCCTGCGCAGTGGCTTTACGGCTTACTTCGTGCTCTCCCCGGTGAACGGCTCTTTTGCCACCGTTGCGCCCTGAGAAGCAGTTGCCTCCAGGTGCGTTGACGCCAGCACCGCGACGTCAGGACCACACGACTTCGCCGTACGCTTCAGTCGCGCTCGTCAGTCGCAACATCGGCGTCCACCGCATCCCATCCCGCGCTTATGACGATCGCGAAACGCCCCTCGTACCGGGACGGGACCCAATCGATATATCGCTGGTTCGGGGTTGCGGTCAAGCAAAAGTTCTGAAAATCGGAAATATATTAATGGCAACGAGGCTGTGAAAATACGTTGGCGGGTACATCGAAAATGGTCAATCATGCCCAAGAGCGATGTACAGTCGCCAAATCGAACGGTGAGTTTGCTTGATGGTTTCTGTCGTGGCCGGGGGCTGGATCGTGACTTCAACAGTAATTTGGAACGGCTTGGCGCGCGCTGTTGGGGCAACAATCTTCCTTGCGTCGATCTGGCTCCTCACTCAGCCCGCGGCGGCCGAGAGCCGGGTAGCGCTCGTGATCGGGAACGGCGCTTACGCGAAGGTACCCGAACTCCCCAATCCGCCAAGCGACGCAGCCGATATGGGACGCGCACTTGAACGGCTGAACTTCAAGGTGACACAAATAAAGAACGCGACAGCCCAGGAAATGCGCAAGGCCGTCGTCGATTTTGGTCGCACTGCCGAAGGGGCAGAAATGGCCGTGGTATTCTATGCCGGTCACGGCATGGAAGTAGGTGGCGAAAACTGGCTGATCCCGATCAGTGCTGAACTCCGGAGCGACGCGGATATCGAGAGCGAAGCTGTCAGCCTGCGCTCGATCAGTCTCCAGGTTTCGAAGGCGCGGCGGCTCGGTCTCGTCATTCTTGATGCATGTCGCAATAACCCCTTTGCCGCCAAGATGAAGCGCTCGCTCAACACCCGGGCTGTGACCCGCGGGCTGGCTCCGTCGGAACCCTCCGACAATGTCCTGATCGCGTACGCGGCTCGGGATGGCACGACAGCAAGTGACGGCGATGGCCGGAACAGCCCTTTTACAACGGCCCTTCTTCGACACATCGAGACGCCCGGACTCGAAATATCGTTCCTGTTTCGCAGAGTCCGGGATGATGTGATGACGGCGACCAAGCGCGAACAGCAGCCGTTTGTGTATGGCTCGCTATCGAAGGAGGAGATCTATCTGAGAGCTCCTGCCGTCGGTGCTCCCGCACGGCCGGCCGCCGATCCGGTTGTCGCGGCTGCAACGGAAGAGGAGAAATTCTGGCAGGCGGTCCAGACGTCGACGGTCGCGGGCTTGTTCGAGGAGTTCCTGTCCAGATATCCAAGGAGCAGTCACGCTGCCGAAGCCCGGCAACGGATCAAGGATTTCAGATCGAAAGAGATGGCTGCCGTGTCGCCGGGGGTTGTCCCGCCTGCACCAGTAGAGAATTCAGGCGCGAGACCGCCCGACCGCAATTTGTTTACGGCCGAAGACAGTCAGAAAGTAGCAGCGATTGGCGTAACTCAGAAGCTCGATATGCCGAAGTTCACGATCGCGCCCACACCGGACGATCCGCTCCACGCCTATTCCAGGTTTGTCGGTGTGTGGTCAAGCAAGGGTGGCTGGAACGGCACGGGTCGCCATGTGATGCTGGTCATCACGGAGGTCTCGGCCACCGGCTTGGCTCGTGGATATTACCTTTGGGGCCCACCAAAGAAGCAATCCTGGACACGGGATGCGACGGGTAACAAGTGGTTCAGCGAGTACATTGTGAACGACAAGTTTTCCATCAAGACGGTTCCGGAGATCAATGTAAAATTCGGCAACAAGAATTTCCTTGCCTTGCAAATAGCCAGATCGGACAAGCCCGCCGACAAGGCCAGCATCGAACTTCGTCCAGTGTGGCAACTCGTGCGGGTGCGTGAGGACGTCCAGCCATCAGTCAGGCGCGAACAAGCTTCGCGAAGTGAAGCGCCAAAAAGGGAATCTGTGGCGCGATCGAGTGCACCGCGGACCGTTGGCGGTTCGACCATGGAAGATCGCTATCGTGCTTGCAGAAAGCTCGTGAAGGGCTTTGCCCAGCGGGAGGCTTGCGCGCGAAACGGGACAATCTAGATTCGTGGCGAGATATGCTTCAGTTCGACAGCCTGTCGATTGAGACGCATCACCGCTTTCCCTCGATCGCGATCTCGACGAGATAGGGGCAATTTTCCGCAATCGCGCGCTGCATAACTGCGGCAATGTCGTCGGCCTTTTCGACCCGGATGCCCTGAACGCCCATGCCGGCCGCCAGATGGACAAAATCGAGGTCCGGTCCCGTCAGGTCCATCTGCTGGTATGGATGCTGTGTTCCAGGTTCGAAGTTCTGACGCCAGACGTCGACGTTGTGCTTGAGGATGCGATACTGCCGGTTGGCAAGAATGACAAACACGATCGCGAGCTTGTGGTGCGCCGCCGTCCATAGCGCCTGAATGCTGTACATGGCCGAGCCGTCGCCGGAGATGGCGACGACCGGACGGTCCGGCATCGCCACCTTCACCCCGATCGCGCCTGAAAATCCCTGACCGATGCCGCCGCCGCGGCCGCCGAAATAGTCGCCAAGGCCGCGATAGTCGAACGTCCGCGCCAGATCGAGACTGGCGGTGATACTTTCATCGACGATGACGACATTGTCAGGCAAGCCCCGCCGCAGCTCGGCCGTCACCCGCGCCATCGAACTTGGCTCGCGGTTCCAGGCTTTCTCGAGCCGAGCCTGATGCGCCTCCCTGTCGCGCGCGCTCAACTCGGCCAGCGCCTGGTTGCGACGTTGTGCGGAGAGCTTGAATTCAGTGCTTTGCCGCGCGCCGACGATCTTTGCCAAGGCGGCGATGCTGGCGGCCATGTCGCCGACGATGCCGGCGTCGAGACGATGGTTGAACGCCAGGCGCTCGGACGATTCCTCGATCTGGACGACAATCGCGCCGTCAGGAAAATGGCTGCCTTCCGCATACCAGATGTCCTCGAAGAACGGACCGCCCAGCAGCAAGACGAGATCGGTATCCCCGAACGCTTTGCGAACCTGCGCGGCGTCAGCCGGGAGCGATTGCCGATAGCTCGGATGGCTGGTCGGAAACGGCGCATGGCCGCGCAATCCCTCGAACCACACCGGTGCGCCGATCGCCTCGGCCAGCGCGACGAGCGCTTTGGGGGAGCCTGATCGGGCGACGTCATCGCCGGCCACGATCGCGGGCCGCTGCGATTTCAGGAGCAGCGAGGCGAGTTCCTCGAGGCCCGCGGTGTCCGGCTGTGCCGAACGCCACAATTTATCGGGCTTGATGGCTTCGACGCTGGTATCCTGCTCCAACACGTTGATCGGAAGCGAGACGAAGACCGGTCCTTTGGGTGAATCGGTTGCGACCTTGAACGCGCGCCGCAGCAGGGGAGCGAGCTCGTCCGCACGTTCCACCTGTACGCTCCACTTGGTGACCGGTGCCGCCATCGCAACGAGATCATGGCCCAGCACCGGGTTGGTCAGGCGCATCCGCGTATCCTGCTGGCCCGCGGTGACGACAAGCGGCGAATTGGCCTTGAGCGCGCCGTAGATCGCGCCAATGCCGTTGCCGAGCCCGGGAGCGACATGGAGGTTGGCGACAGCCGCGCGGCCGGTGGCTTGCGCATAAAAACTCGCGGCGCCGACTGCCACGCCCTCATGCAGGGTCATGACGTATTCGATCTGCGGATAGGTCACGAGACTATCCAGCAACGGCGTTTCGGTTGTGCCGGGATTGCCGAAGATGTGGCTCACGCCGTTCGACACCAGCGATTCCATCAGCACACGCCGTCCACGCATTTCTTGCTCCCTTGCAGGCTCTTTTTCTTACGATACACGCAAACAACATCGTCAATACGACTTGTTTGTAACGAGTGGCCTCCGGCGCGCGTGCTGCCGTTCAGTGCTGTCCAGCTTTCCAATCGCGCTTGATCTTCTTGGCCAGCGACCATTTGTGGACTTCGGTCGGACCGTCATAGATGCGGAAGGCGCGAATCTCGCGGAAGGCTTGCTCGACGATCGTTTCTGACGAGACGCCGTTGCCTCCCATCACCTGTACGCATCGATCGGCGACCCGCATCAATGCTTCCGACACCGACACCTTGGCCATCGAACTCTCGGCGGTCCCAAGCGAGCCGGCGTCGAGAACAGCGGCGCACCAGTCGATCATCAATTCCGACTGCTTGAGATCAATCAGGTTTTCCGCCAGCATAAAGCCGACGCCTTCGTGATCGACCAGAGGTTTTCCGAAGGCCTGGCGACGACAGGCATAATCGGTGGCGATCTCGTTGGCGCGGATAGCCAGGCCCAGCCAACGCATGCAGTGTGACAGACGCGCCGGGCTGAGACGGATTTGTGCATATTTGAAGCCATCGCCGGACGCACCGAGCATCTGGTCGGCGGAGACGCGAAGGTTCTCGATCTCGACCTCGGCATGCCCGCCGGGCATCGAGCTGTCGATCGTATCCAGCACGCGCAGCGTGCGGATCGCCGGATCCGGCAGATCGACAAGGAAAAGGCACGCGCCGTCGTCCGACTTTGCCATGACGATGCCGACCCGGGCGCCTTCGGCCCCGGTGATGAACTTCTTTCGTCCATTGATCACCCAGTGATTGCCATCCAGCCTGCACGTGGTCTGCATCATCGACGGATCGGAACCCGCTCCTCCAGCCTCCGCGGGCTCCGTCATGAAGAACGCCGAACGCGCCTTGCCCGACACCAGTGGCTCAAGGAAGCGCGCTTTCTGCTCGGCGCTTCCAACCTTGCCGAGCAGATACATGTTGCCTTCATCTGGTGCCATCGTGTTGCAGGCAAGCGGCCCCAACGGCGAGAGGCCGGATTTGATCAGCGCCTTCGCGGTCTCGCGTTGCGTGAGATGCGATCCATCCGGCAGGATGTGCGGCGTCAGCACGCCGGCCTTGCGGGCCCTGGCGCGCAGTTCCTGCACCAGTTCGTCGCTCGGGCCGTGCGGACCCGTCCGCGAATCCTTCTCGTAGGGGATCACTTCTGCGCGGATGAAAGTTTCGATCTTCGCGGCAATGGCGTCGGCTCGATCAGTCATGGATGCGGATACTCCGGTCGATCTCCGCCGGGCGGAGCTTTGATGCTGCTCTTTCGGTCATGCGCGATCGATCCCGGCCCGCCGGGAGATCGTCGCCGTCGATTGCGACGACGGATTTGATCATATAGGCGGATGGATCGGAAGCGAGCAACAGCCAAAACCCCGGTGGGCTCCGCGGCGCATTTGTTGGTTCAAGGCACGACTGCCCCTGACCGCAACCCAGGTTTCGCTAACCCAGGTCTCGCTCGCGATGCGCCGATTCAGGAACCGCGAACGGCTACTCGGCCGCCATGTCGATCCGACGGCAGAAACAGGACGCTTTTATAGGATTCTCCGCCCGCGCCTGCGCCAGGTCGAGCCGCTGCCTGATCAAAGCAGTCTCGACCTTTTCGCCGCGGCGGACGAGGCATTCGTGCAGCCCGTGTAACGACCACAAATTATCGGGGTGTTGGCAGGCGCGGCTCAGTTTGCCGTCGAGGCCGAGATCAGAGCGATAGACCGCCTCGGCCTCTTCGATCCGTCCCTGCTCGAGCAGAAGTGCCCCGAGCGCGTGACGGGTCGGCTGCATCCAGCCCCAGGGTTCGTCATAGGGCAGCGAGTCGCTGAGCTCGACTGACCTGCGCAAATGCGCAAAGGCGGTCTCAAAGTTGCCCTTTCGATATTCGAGCTCGCCGTTGAGCATTTCTTCGGCGACGCCCAGCAGGCCGACAATCGTGTTGTTGTGCACGCGGCGGCTCTCGGGCACGCGAATCTTCGCGGCCATGAACGACGCCTTCTCAGCCTCGGCCTCGGCGACATTGCCAAGCGCCGAGTGAGCCACCGCCTTGGCGTAGTGCATCATGGCGACATTCGAGCAGTAGAGGTCGCGATCCCCGGGGAGTTCCTGCGCGATGATGTCGTGCCATTTGCCGAAGCGCACCAGGACGTGCTGCTTCATCGTCAAATAGCCCTCGAGGAAATCCGCCATCGGCGGCGATTGAACACGCAGCACCGCCTCGGGAATCGTGGCGATCAGTTCTTCGGCCAAAGCGATGGCGGGTTTGTACTGGCCAAGAAACATGGCCCCATAGATCGCAAAATGGAAGTCGTGGATGACATAGACCAGGTAGACGCCAGGACTGTCCGAATAGGCGAGGAACCTGCGGTCGGTCGCGAGCGCCTTCTGATTATGGACAAGGACGTCGTTGTAGTGACCGCACAACACATCGAGATGGGTCGGCATGTGGATGAGGTGACCGGAATCGGGGACGATCTCGCGGAGCCGGTCGCCGGCCCGCAGCGCGACCTGCGGAAAAGGCGACATCTCCATCAGGTGGACATAGAGATGCAGCAGGCCCGGGTGATCCCATGCCGCGGGGATCCTGTCGAAAGCGCCTTCCAGTACCCGCCTGCATTCCTCCGTGCCTGCCCCCGCAGCCGGCGCGCCGGAGGGCAGGTCCCACATCTGCCACGGCGTCTCGTTCATGAGCGATTCGGCAAAGACCGCGCGGACCTCGAGATCGTCGGGAAAGGCAGCGAAGATCTTGCGCATTTCCTTGGTGTAGGCCTTGTCCCACGGCGCCATATCCTCGATCGCCTCGCGCTGGGGATAGCGTGCGGCAAGCGCCGCGATCATCGCGCGCTCGAGCGCACTGGCCTTGCCGGCATGCGCAAGCGCTTGCTGCATGGCATCGTAAGAGGCCGACAGCGCCAGCTGCCGGCCATGCGGGTCATAGCGCACCCAGGGTAGATTGTAATTGGGCCCCGAGGCATAGCTGACGCCCCAATGCGCCATGGCGCATTCGCCGTCATGCTCCAGCGCCTTTTGAAAGCATTTGATCGCTTCGGCATGGTTGAACCCAAACAACCAATTAAGCCCCCGGTCGAACCAGAGCTGGGCGTCTGGCGACGCGGTCGTGACTTTGCGGCTATATGGCCCAAGATCAAAATAGGGCGTGCCCATTTTCCCTCTCCCTGATCGTCGCTTTCGCGAACGGCGTCGCCGACCGGTTCTGAGGTGCGCGCTCCCCCGGGTCTGGTGACGCCTAGACTAGCGCATTTGCGATAAGACGACGAATCGGAAACAGCGGGCCGACGGGTGCGACCCAATGTCGTTCGGGGGTCAGGAGCCCCGCAGCAATTCGCTGATCACGTTGAACTGGTTGTCGCGAAACTCGACCATGTAGCCGTCCTTGATCGGGCGGTAGTCCTTCGGAGTGGTGTTGAGCTTGACGCCGGGCATCAGCAGCGGCAGCGAAACGTCCTTGAGGTTGGCGGCCTGCGCCATGATGTTCTCGCGGCTGAGATCGTTCTTGCACTGCTCCAGCACCACGACCAGCGCCTGGGCGACCATGTAGCCATAGCCGGCGGCGAAATTGGCGGGATCGACATTCGGCACCCGCGCCTTCATGAATTCGCGGTAGGCGACCAGGTCGGGATCCTTGGAGTCGGCCGAATAGGGTTTTAGCGAACCGACCGACAAGATGCCGTTGGCGGCCTCGAGGCCTGCCGGCACCATCACGGTTTCCTTGTTGGCGCAGCCCGAGGAGATGAAGCGTATCGGGCGCCAGCCGGTTTCATACGCCTTGCGGATCGCCTGGGCGCAGGCGCGTGGTGTCACGCTGTAGATCAGGAATACGTCGGCCTTGGTATTGGCGAGTGTCAGGATTTGCGAATCCACGCTGGGATCGGCGACCTCGAAGCTCGACGCCAGCGCGATCGCCTTGTCGGCGTCGGCCCCGAGGGCTTCCTTGACGCCGCGCAGATAATCCTTTCCGGCGTCGTCGTTCTGATAGAGGATCGCAAAGCGTGCATTGGGATTCTTCGAGCGCGCGTAGCGCACGTCGATGCCGGCTTCCTCGACATAGTTCGGCGCCCAGGGCAGCGCCATCAGCCAGGGCTGGTTGACCGGGTCGTTCCACTTCGATGCGGATGAGATCAGGAACAGATGTGGCACCTTGGCGCCGTTGAGGTATTTCGCGGTTGCCGAACTCGGCGCGGTGCCCATGGTGCCGAACATGAAGGCGACATTGTCGTTCTCGACCAGGCGTCGCGTCGCCTCGACCGTCTTCGGCGGCGAGAAACCGTCGTCGAGCGAGACCATGTTGAGCTTGCGCCCGTTGACGCCACCCTTCTCGTTGACCAGGTCGAAATAGCCGGCAAAGGCCTTGCCGGTGACGCTGAGCGCCGAGGCCGGGCCGCTATACGGCATGATGTTGCCGAACTTGATCTCGGTATCGGTAATGCCGGGCTGCTGGGCGAAGGCCGCGGTCGAGGCGGCAAGCGACAGCGCGAGGAAAAGGGCCGGGGCAGACTGGCTCGATCGGATCATGCTTCATCTCCCCGGCGGTTTGCCGATTTTGTGTTATTGGTTTTAGGCGAAGCTTTTGGGTCAAGGCTAGGCCATGGCCGGAGAACCGGTCTTGCGTTGAGTTGCTGGAGGCGCGGCATCACAGCCGCTCAACGCAAGTGTACGCGGGCCGACTTGAGGCACCGTGATTCCGTCGGGAGGACAGCATGCTGGAGCGGACGAAGGTGCAAAACCCGTTTTACAACGCGGATCACGAAGCCTTTCGCGACGTGATGCGGCGCTTTGTGACGCGCGAGATCGAGCCTTACGCGCATGAATGGGACGAAGCGGGCGAGTTCCCCCGCGCACTGTATGCCAAGGCCTCCGAGATCGGTCTGTTGGGCCTGGGCTTCCCCGAGGAATATGGTGGCGTCCCCGCCGACCAGTTCATGAAGATCGTGGCCTCGCAGGAGCTCGCGCGCGCCGGCGCCGGCGGCGTTTCCTCCAGTCTGATGAGCCACACCATCGGCTCGCCGCCGATCGCGCGTGCCGCCCGGCCCGAGATCAGAACGCGGGTGCTGCCCGAGGTGCTGTCGGGCAAGAAGATTTCGGCGCTCGCGATCACCGAGCCGAGCGGCGGATCCGACGTCGCCAATCTCCGCACCAAGGCGCGCCGCGACGGCGATCACTACGTCGTCAGCGGCGAGAAGACGTTTATCACATCAGGTATGCGGGCGGATTATCTGACGGTTGCGGTGCGCACCGGCGGAGAAGGTGCCGGCGGCGTCAGCCTGTTGCTGATCGAGGGCGATACGCCGGGACTGTCGCGCACCAAACTCAAGAAGATGGGCTGGTGGGCGTCGGATACCGCGACGCTGCATTTCGACGAGTGCCGGGTGCCGGTCGCAAACCTGCTCGGCGAGGAAGGCCAGGGTTTTAAACTCATCATGCATAATTTCAACAGCGAGCGCATGGGAATGGCGGCAAGCTGCACGGCCTACGCGCGGGTCTGCGTCGAGGAAGCCATCGCCTATGCCAAGGAGCGCCAGACGTTCGGCAAGCCGATTTCGCAGCACCAGGTGATCCGTCACAAGCTGGTCGACATGGCGCAGAAGGTCGCGGTGTCGCAAGCGATGCTGGAAATGCTGGCCTGGCGGCTCGGCCAGGGCGAGAGCCCGGTTGCCGAAATCTGCATGATGAAGAACCAGGCGACGCAGACCATGGCGTTCTGCGCCTCCGAAGCCGTGCAGATCTTCGGCGGCGCCGGCTTCATGCGCGGCATCAAGGTCGAGCGCATCTACCGCGAGGTGAAGGTCAATGCGATCGGCGGCGGGACGGAAGAGATCATGAAGGATCTGGCGTCGAGGCAGATGGGGTTGTAGGAAGTAAAGATGCTCTTCACTGCCGACCACGACGAACCCCGCCGCATCTTGCAAAAATTCATCGCGGCTGAAATCAATCCGTTCGTCGATGAATGGGAGAAGGCCGAACAGTTTCCGTCGCATGAGCTGTTCAAGAAGCTCGGTAATCTCGGCTTTCTCGGGCTGAACAAGCCCACAGAGTTCGGCGGGCAGGGGCTCGATTACAGCTACGCGCTGATGATGGCCGAAGAGCTCGGCGCCATCCATTGCGGCGGCGTGCCGATGGCTATCGGGGTGCAGACCGATATGGCGACTCACGCGCTGGCGCGGTTCGGCTCAGATGAAGTACGACGCGAATTTCTTAGCCCCGCGATCGCGGGCGACGCGGTGGCCTGCATCGGCGTGTCCGAACCGGGCGCCGGCTCCGACGTCGCCTCGATCAGGACCAATGCCCGCAGCGACGGCGACGATTACGTCATCAATGGTGGCAAGATGTGGATTACCAATGGCGTCAAGGCGGACTGGATATGCCTGCTCGCCAACACCAGCGACGATCAGGTCCATCGCAACAAGTCGCTGATTTGTGTTCCCATGAAGAGCAAGGGCGTCGAGGTCGCGCGCAAGCTCGACAAGATGGGCATGCGCTCCTCGGACACCGCGCAGATTTTCTTCGACAATGTGCGGGTGCCGAAACGCAACCGGATCGGCGAGGAGGGCAAGGGTTTTACCTACCAGATGGTCCAGTTCCAGGAGGAGCGGCTGTGGGGTGCCGCGGCCTGCCTCAAGGCGCACGAAACCATCATCGCCGAGACCGTCGAATACACAAGCAACCGAAAAGCGTTCGGCAAGACCATCCTCGACAACCAGGTCGTGCATTTCAAGCTCGCGGAAATGCAGACCGAGGTCGAGCTGCTGCGCGCGCTGATCTATCGCGCCGCCGAGGCGCTGGTCGCAGGCGAGGACGTGACGCGGCTGGCGACGATGGCGAAGCTCAAGGCCGGACGCCTGGGCCGTGAACTCACCGATGCCTGTTTGCAATTCTGGGGCGGCATGGGTTTCATGAACGAGACGCATGTGAGCCGCGCCTATCGCGACAGCCGCCTGACCTCGATCGGCGGCGGCGCCGACGAGGTGATGCTGACGGTGCTATGCAAGATGATGGGCACACTGCCGGGAAACAAAGGAAACGTCGGATGATCACGCTTTATCACTGCGACGGGGCGCGTTCGTTCCGCCCGCTCTGGATGCTGGAAGAACTCGGGCTGCCCTATGAGCTCAAGATGCTGCCGTTTCCGCCGCGGGTGTTCGCCAAGGAATACATGGCGATCAATCCGCTCGGGACCATTCCGTTCATGGTCGACGGCGAGACCAAAATGACGGAGTCTTCGGGCATCTGCCATTACATCGGCAGCAAATACGGCCCGACGCCGCTGGTGGTGGGTCCCGACGAGCCCGCCTATGGCGCGTTCCTGAACTGGATGTATTTTTCCGACGCGACGCTGACCTTTCCGCAAACGCTGGTGCTGAGATACAGCCAGCTCGAGCCCGAGGAGCGGCGCAATCCACAGGTGGCCGGCGATTACGCCAAATGGTTCCTGGGCCGGCTGCGGGCGGTCGAGGCCGCCACCGGCAAATCGGAAACGCTGTGTGCGGACCGCTTTACCGCCGCCGATATCGCCAACGGCTATGCGCTGCGGCTGGCCGGCAATATCGGGCTCGCCAAGGAATTCGGGCCCAATGTCGCGGCCTATTGGGCGAGGTTGCAGGCGCGCGACGGCTATCAGCGGGCGGTTGCCGCCGAGCAAAAGGCCGGCGTCGAACAGAATGTGGCGCCACGGGTACGGAACTGACGCTTTTTGTGCGTCTGGTAACACCCCCGTTTTGCGCTATGGTTGCCCCATCGCCGCGGCCAGAGAGCCGCGCGAGGAGGACGACCCATGGCCAATATTTTGGGCGACAGCTTGGACGACATCGGCGGCAAATCGGGCCACCTGATGCTGATCACGCCGGAGCGCGTGTTCTATGCGGGCCTGCTCGGCCGGCCGCGAGAGCGCTGCTCGGGTGCGTTCAACATCTATGTCGCGATCGAGGACGGGCTGTCGCTCACGACGTCGGATGGCCGCAAGTGCCATGCCGAAATGGTGGCCGTGCTGCCCAACGAGCGCCACACCATCGCCAGCGATTATCGTTCGGTGCTCAGCATCGTGATCGAGCCGGAGAGCGTGTGTCCCGGCGTGCTCGAAGGCCTCGCCGCGCGGCTCTCGGGGCCTGAAGGCCATGCTTTCGCCGAGCGCATTCGCGCTGCCTACCTCGCCTTGCGCGAGCGCCATGCGGGCGAAGATTTCTCGAGCGCGGAATTCGATTTCCTGTGCCTGGGCGAAGCCTTGCCGCAGCGCGTGCTCGATCCGCGCGTGGCGCGCGCGATTGTGCAGATCGGCAGATTCTGCGGCGAGCCGGTGACGGCCGCGAGCTGTGCTGCGGAAGCCGGGCTGTCGCCGTCGCGCTTCCTGCATCTGTTCAAGGAAGAAACGGGAATCTCGTTCCGCTCGTTCCGCGCCTGGAAGCGGGCGCGGCACCTCCTGCATTTCGCCAACCAGGACATCAACCTTGCGCATCTCGCGCAGGATATCGGCTATCCCGATTCAACGCATTTCAGCCACTCGATCCGCCGCTTCTACGGGCTGAAGCCGCGCGCGATCTTTTCCGGTTCGCGGGATCTGGCGATCTACCGCAGCAATCGCACGGGCGGCGGCAATAGCGGGTGGACGCAAGAAGCGGGTTGATCCGGCACGCATGATCGCCAGCGCACGATCCGGAAAAGTGCGAGGCGGTTTTCCGAAGAGATCGTGCGCAAAACAAGGAGCTCAAGCGCGATAACGCGCTTTAGTGATTTCCGCCCATTTCCGAAGGCTGATCCATGAGCGACAAGGCCGTCATTACCTGCGCGCTGAACGGCGTGCTGACCGATCCGAAACAGCACAACGTGCCGGTCACGCCCGAGCAGATGGCGCGCGAGGCCAAAGCCGCCTTCAACGCCGGCGCCAGCATCATGCATATCCATCTGCGCCAGCAGGAGCCCAACAAGGGTCATCTGCCGTCGTGGGACGTCAGCGTCAGCAAGGAGATCCAGCAGGCGGTGCGCGAGGCCTGTCCCGGCGTCATCATCAACCACCCCACCGTCACGTCGGGCCCGAATTACCACGGCGCACTCGATTGCGTGCGCGAGACGAAGCCCGAGATCGCGGCGTGCAATGCCGGGTCGCTGAATTACCTCAAGGTGAAATCCGACAACACCTGGGCCTGGCCGCCGATGATGTTCGATAACGCGGTCGAGAAGGTGCAGGACTATCTCGACGTGATGAAGGTCGCGGGCACCATTCCGGAATTCGAATGCTTCGACGTCGGCATCGTGCGCTGCGTCGGCATGTACCGGCAGACCGGCATGTATTCCGGACCGCTGGAGTATAATTTCGTGATGGGCGTGGCCTCAGGCATGCCGGCCGATCCGGATCTGCTGCCGATCCTGCTCAAGCTGAAATTGCCGGAAGCGCGCTGGCAGGTCACAGCGATCGGCCGCGCCGAAATCTGGCCGCTGCACCAGCGCTGCGCCGATCTCGGCGGTCACCTGCGCACGGGGTTGGAGGATACCTTCTATCTCGCCGACGGCGCCAAGGTGACTTCCAATGGCCAGCTGATCGAGGCGATCGCCGCTTGCGCGCGCAGAGCCGGCCGCGAGATCGCCAACCCGGCCGAGGCGCGTCAGATATTTGGAACGAGGCGTTAGTGCCGTCATTGCGAGCGAAGCGAAGCAATCCATAGCGCCACACAAAAAGTATGGATTGCTTCGTCGCTTCGCTCCTCGCAATGACGAGCAGGAGAGTTCATGGCCATCCTCGAATCGACCATCGCCCCGAGCAGTGCCGCCTACAAGGCCAACCGCGACGGCATGCTGGCGCTGATCGCGCGGATGCGCGCGCTGGAAGAACGGACGCGGGCGGCGTCCGCCGCCGCCAAGGATCGCTTCCACAAGCGCGGACAGTTGCTGCCGCGCGAACGCGTGGCGCTGGTGCTCGATCCCGGCTCCCCCTTCATCGAGCTGTCGACGCTGACCGGCTACATGTTCGACGTGCCTGACGGCGACAAGAGCGTCCCCGGCGGCGGGCTGATCGCCGGCATCGGCTTTGTCGCCGGCATCCGCTGCATGGTCAGCGCCAATGACAGCGGCATCGATGCCGGCGCACTGCAGCCCTATGGCATCGACAAGACGTTGCGGGTGCAGGAGATGGCGCTCGAAAACAAGCTGCCTTACGTGCAACTGGTCGAAAGCGCCGGCGCCAATCTGCTGCGCTACCGCGTCGAGGATTTCGTTCGCGGCGGCAACATCTTTCGCAACCTGGCGCGGCTGTCGGCGGCGGGCTTGCCCGTCGTCACCGTGACGCACGGGTCGTCGACCGCGGGCGGCGCCTATCAAACAGGCCTGTCCGACTACATCGTGATGGTGCGCGGCCGGACGCGGGCGTTCCTGGCCGGTCCGCCGCTGCTGAAAGCCGCCACGGGCGAGATCGCCACCGAAGAGGAACTCGGCGGTGCCGAGATGCACACCTCGGTTTCCGGCCTCGGCGATTATCTCGCGGAAGACGACCGCGACGCGCTGCGGATCGCGCGCGACATCATGGCCAATCTGGAATGGGACCGGCCCAAGTCTGCGCGAGGATCGTTCAAGCCGCCGCGCTACGATACGGAAGAGCTGCTCGGCATCATGCCGATGGATCACAAGCGGCCGGTGGACATGCGGCAGGCGATCGCGCGCTTCATCGACGATTCCGATTTCACCGAATTCGGCGCCAATTACGGCCCGGCCACTGTGTGCGGCCATGCCCGCATCGAGGGCCAGGCGATCGGCATCATCACCAATAACGGTCCGCTCGACGTGCCCGGCGCCAACAAGGCGACGCATTTCATCCAGGCCTGCTGTCAGTCGCGTACGCCGCTGCTCTATCTCAACAACACCACCGGCTACATGGTCGGCAAGGCTTACGAAGAAGCCGGCATGATCAAGCACGGCTCCAAGATGATCCAGGCGGTGACCTCGGCGACCGTGCCGCAGATCACCATCTATTGCGGCGCGTCGTTCGGCGCCGGCAACTATGGCATGTGCGGGCGCGGTTTCCATCCGCGCTTTTGTTTCTCCTGGCCCAACGCCAAGACCGCTGTCATGGGCGGCGAGCAGGCGGCCGAGACCATGGCGATCGTCACTGAAGCGGCTGCGGCGCGGCGCGGCAAGCCGATCGAGAAGGAAAAGCTCGACGCCATGAAGGCGCAAATCGTGGGCGTGTTCGACGGCCAGATGGACGTGTTCTCGACTTCCGCGCGCGTGCTGGATGACGGCGTCATCGACCCGCGCGATACCCGCAGCGTGCTGTCCGAAGTGCTGGCGATCTGCCGCGAGGCCGAGGCGCGCAATCCCCAACGCATGCAGTTCTCGGTCGCGCGGCCATGACGATGATGAAGGCGACGCCGTTCTTCAAGATACTGATCGCCAACCGCGGCGAGATTGCGCTCCGCATCATGCGCACCGCGCGCCGCCTCGGCTACGGCGTGGTCGCTGTTTATTCCGATGCCGATTGCGACGCGTTGCATGTCCGCGAAGCGGACCAGGCCGTGCGGATCGGGGAAGCGCTGCCGGCGCAATCCTATTTGCGGATCGAGGCGATCATCGCCGCGGCGAAAACCAGCGGCGCCACGGCGGTTCATCCCGGTTACGGTTTCCTCGCCGAGAACGAGGATTTTGCGCAAGCCTGCCGCGATGCGGGGCTGGTGTTCATCGGGCCGTCGCCGGAAGCGATCCGGGCGATGGGTAACAAGGCCGGCGCCAAGGACATCATGCAGAAGGCCGGCGTGCCCTGCGTGCCCGGCTATCAGGGTGCGGACCAGAGCGACGCCGTGATGCTGGCCGAAGCCAAAAAGATCGGCTTTCCCGTGATGATCAAGGCGGTGGCCGGTGGCGGCGGCCGCGGCATGCGGCTGGTTGCGGATGCCGCGGCGTTTCCGGATGCGCTGCGCAGCGCGCGGTCGGAGGCGCAGGGCGCGTTCGGCGACCCCACCGTCATCCTCGAACGCGCGATCTTGAATCCCCGCCATATTGAAATCCAGGTATTCGGCGATCGCTACCGCAACGCCGTGCATCTCGGTGAGCGCGATTGCTCGGTGCAGCGGCGGCACCAGAAGCTGATCGAGGAGGCGCCGTCGCCGGCGGTATCGCCAAGATTGCGGGCGCGGATGGGCGCGGTCGCGGTGTCAGCGGTGAAGTCGATCGGCTATGAGGGCGCCGGCACGCTGGAGTTCCTGCTCGACAGCTCGGGCGAGTTCTACTTCATGGAAATGAACACGCGGTTGCAGGTCGAGCACCCCGTCACCGAAGCCATCACCGACCTCGACCTGGTCGAGTTGCAGCTGCGCGTCGCCAGCGGCGAACCGCTCGGGCTGGTGCAGGAGGACATCAAATTCTCCGGCCATGCGATTGAAGTGCGGCTGTGCTCGGAGGATGCCGGCCACGACTTCATGCCGCAGTCGGGGAAAATGGCGCTGTGGCAGATGCCGGATAACATCCGCGTCGAACACGCGCTGCAATCGGGCTCGGAGATTCCGCCGTTCTATGATTCGATGATCGCCAAGATCATCAGCCACGGCACGACGCGCGATGAGGCGCGAGGCAAGCTGATTGCCGGCCTGGAACAGACTGCGGCGTTCGGTGTCACCACCAATCAGGGATTTCTGATCTCATGCCTGCGTCATCCCGGTTTTGCATCGGGTGAGGCAACGACGGCGTTCATCGGCAATCACCGCGAGGAATTGCTGGCGCCGCGCAAGGACCCGGGCGCGGAAGTCGAGCTTGCGGCGTTGCTGCTGTATGTCACGGATCCCTTTGCGCCGACATGGAAGCCCGGACGTTCGCTTGCGGCGGCGTTCCCGGTTCCCGTTCGTGTCGAACTCGATGGCGCCATCCATGAGATCGAGATCGTGCGCGAGCGCGACGGCAATTATCGCGGGCTCAACAATACGCTTTACCGGATCGAAGTTCACGCTGTCGACGGCGACACCATCCGTTTCAGCCGCGACGGTCTTGCGGAATCTGTAAGGTTTCTCCGCGATCGGGACCGGCTCTATTTCCTGCACCGCGGGGCTACGATTGCGGTCCGCGACCTGACGCTCGCCGCACCGGTGTCGGCGGCTGCCAGCGGCGGCGACGGCAAGGTGCGCGCCGCGATGAACGGCCGTGTCGTCGCAGTGCTGGTCAAGCCCGGCGATCAGGTCACGGCGGGCCAGCCGGTCATGACGCTGGAGGCGATGAAGATGGAGCACGTGCATACGGCCGGCATCGCGGGCAAGGTCGCGGCCATTGACGTTGCCGAGGGCGAGCAGGTGACGACGGGGAAGATCGTGGTCGAGATCGAGGCGGCGGTGTAACCGCCGTCATTGCGAGGAGCGCAGCGACGAAGCAATCCATCGTTTCTCGAGTGGAGGCATGGATTGCTTCGCTGCGCTCGCAATGACGGCGGAGACACCTTCGCCGGGACGACGATAGAAATTACTCTGCCCGCCCGGTGCCGTCATTGAGCCAGCACGCCACCTGATGCCGTGCGTCCGACTCGACCAGCACGGGCCTTTCCACCTTGCAGCGGTCCATCACGTAGCGGCAGCGGGTGTGGAACGCACAGCCCGACGGCGGATTGATCGGGCTCGGCACGTCGCCGTCGATCATGGGCGCAAGTTTCTTCGCCTTGGGATTGGCGACCGGCACCGAGGCCAGCAGCGCCTGCGTGTAGGGATGGCGCGGATTGGCGAACAAATCGGCTTTGTCAGCGATCTCGACAATGCGCCCGAGATACATCACGGCCACGCGGTGGCTGATATGAGCGACGACGGCGAGGTCATGGGCAATGAACAGATAGGAGAAATTGTTCTTGCGCTGCAGGTCGATCAGCAAATTGATCACCTGCGCCTGGATCGACACATCGAGCGCCGACACCGGCTCATCGCACACGATCAGGCTCGGCCCGAGCGACAATGCCCGCGCGATGCAGATGCGCTGCCGCTGTCCGCCGGAGAATTGATGCGGATAGTTCTTCATCTGGTCCGTGCGCAATCCGACCTGGGCGAACAGTTCCGCGACCCGTTCCTGCTGCTTGGCGCCGGTGGCAAGGCCATGGACGCCGAGCGGCTCGCCGACGATGTCGCCCGCGGTCATGCGCGGATTGAGCGAGGCGAACGGATCCTGGAATACGATCTGCATCGAGCGCCGGTGCGGCCGCAGGTCGGTCTTGCTTAGGTTGGTGATATCGGTGCCGTTCAGCCTGATGGCGCCGCTGGTCGGCTCCACCAGCCGCAACACGCTGCGCGCCACGGTCGACTTGCCGCAGCCGGATTCGCCGACCAGCCCCAGCGTTTCGCCCTTAGCGACCGAGAAGGAGACGCCATCGACCGAATGCACGGTGCCGATGCGCCGGCGCAGGATGCCACCGCGCACCGCGTAATGTTTGACGAGGTCGGTGACCTCAAGCAGGGGCGTTGTGTCGGTCATGGTGCGGCTACCATTTCCGCCGCACGCCAGCACGCCGCCCAATGATTGCCGAAATCCTGCAGCGGCGGATATTCCGCGCGGCAACGATCGATCGCAAATTGACAACGTGGCGCAAAGGCGCAGCCCGGCGGCAAATTGGTCAGCGACGGCACCATGCCGGGAATTTCGTTTAGCCTGACATCCTCTTTGGCGCCAAGCGAAATCACCGCCGGCATCGAGGCCATCAGGCCGCGGGTATAGGGATGCCTGGGGTTCTCGAACAACGCCTCGACGGTCGCTTCCTCGACCTTCTTGCCGGCATACATCACGATGACGCGCTGCGCGGTCTGCGCGACCACGCCGAGATCATGGGTGATCAGGATCAGCCCGGTGCCGAGCGTCTTTTGCAGGTCGAGGATCAGCGCCAGGATCTGCGCCTGGATCGTGACGTCGAGCGCGGTGGTCGGCTCGTCCGCGATCAGCAGCACCGGGCGGCAGGCCAGCGCCATCGCGATCATCGCGCGCTGGCGCATGCCACCGGACAACTGGTGCGGATATTCCTGCGCGCGGCGCTCCGGCTCGGGAATCCGGACCAGCCGCAGCATCTCGACGGCCTTGGTCCACGCTTCCTTAGCCGTCATGTCCTGGTGCAGGCGAACCACTTCGGTGATCTGGTCGCCGATCCGCATCACCGGATTGAGCGAGGTCATCGGCTCCTGGAAGATCATCGACATCCGGTTGCCGCGGATCCTGCGCATCGCGGCTTCGTCGATGCCGAGCAGATCGGTGCCTTCGAGCGTCACCGAGCCGCCGACGATCCGGCCCGGCGGATCCGGCACCAGCCGCATGATCGACAGCGCGCTGACGCTCTTGCCGCAACCGGACTCGCCGACGATCGCCAGCGTCTCGCCACGGCGGACGTGGAACGAGACGTCATCAACAGCCCGGAACAGCCCCGAAGCGGTGAAAAACACCGTTTGCAGGTTCTTGACGTCGAGAACCGTGTCTTCCGCTCCAGCCTTGGTCATCAGCCGCGCTGCCTCGGATCGAGGATGTCGCGCAGCGCGTCGCCGAACAGATTGGTGCCGAACACCGCAAGGCTGATCGCGACGCCCGGGAAGATCACCAGCCACGGCGCGGTGCGGACATACTCCGCCGCCGATTCCGACAGCATGCGGCCCCAGGAAGGATAGGGCTCGGGAATGCCGAGGCCGAGAAACGACAGCGAGGCCTCGGTGAGAATGGTGGAGCCGAGCTGCGCCGTCGCCAGCACGATCAGCGGCGCCAGCGTATTCGGCAGCACGTGGCGGATCGCGATGCGCGTCTCGCTCATGCCGATCGACTTGGCGGCTTCGACGAACGGCAGTTCGCGCAACGCCAGCGTATTGGCGCGGATCACGCGCGCCACCGTCGGGATCAGCGGGATCGCGATTGCGATGATGACGTTCGGCAGCGACGGTCCGAGTGCGGCGGTCATCACCAATGCCAGCACCAGCAGCGGCAGGGCCTGCAAAATATCGGTCACGCGCTGGAAGAGCAGATCGACCCAGCCGGAGAGGTAACCCGATGCGAGGCCGACGATGACGCCGATCGACGAGCCCAGAAACGTCGCGCCGATGCCAACAGCGAGCGAGATCCGGGCGCCGTGGACGATCCGGCTCCAGACATCGCGGCCGAATGAATCCGTGCCCAGCCAGTGCAGCGCGCTGGGCGCCGCCAGCCGGTGCGTGGAATCGACGCTGAGCGGATCGAAGCGGCAGATCAGGTCGGCCGATATCGCCACCCAGACGAACATCAACATCACGAACAGGCCGATGGTGCCGAGCATGTAGCGTTGCGCGAGGAACGTCAGCCGGCGCCAGCCATGGGTCGACTGCGCTCCGGCGCGCTTCAGTTCGCTATCGTAATTGAGCACGGCCAAACAGAGCTCTCCTAATCCCCAAAGCGGATGCGCGGATCGATCGCGGCGTACAGCATGTCGACGGTGAAATTCGCGAATACCACGACCACGGCGATCAGCATCACGAGATTCTGCACGATCGGGTAGTCGCGCCAGCGCAACGCCTCGACCAGGAAGCGGGCGATTCCGGGAATGTTGAACACGGTCTCGGTGACGATGAGTCCGCCGATCAGGAAGGCGGCCTCGATGCCGATCACGGTGATGACGGGCAGAATGGCGTTCTTCAGCGCATGGCGATAATTGACCGATGCCTCGGAGGCGCCCTTGGCGCGCGCGGTGCGGATATAGTCCTGGCGCAGGATTTCCAGCATCGACGAGCGCGTAATGCGCATCGTCAGCGCGGCACTGCGGAAGCCGACCGCCATCGCCGGCACGGCGTAAATCGCGAACGCTTCGGTCCAGGTCTTCGGGTTGGGGTTGAAGATCGGCATGGTTCCGAACAGCGAGACCGACGCCATCAGGATCAGCAGGCCGAGCCAGAACGACGGCAACGACAGCCCGCTCAGGCTGATGATACGCAGGGTATAATCGAGCCGGGTGCCCTGGTGAACGGCGCTGATGACGCCGAGCGGGATGCCGATCGATGCCGAGAACAGCAGCGCGAGGCCGGCGAGCCGGGCGGTGATGGGAATCCGCGGCAGGATCTCCTGCAGCGCCGGCTTCTCCGACACATAGGAATAGCCGAGATCGCCGTGCAGCAGTCCGCCGATCCATTTGAAATACTGCGTGTAGATCGGCAGATTGAGGCCGAGCTCTTTTTCAAGATTGGCCTTGTCGGTGGGATCGACGAAGCCGGCGGCGTCGAACAGGATATCGACGATGTTGCCGGGGACGACGCGCAGCAGCACGAAGATGATGATCGAGATCCCGAACAGGGTCACGAGCATCAAGGCAAGGCGTCGCACGATATAAGCAAACACCTGGCTATTCCCCCTCGGCCGCCGACGGACGGTTTACGGCTAACTGCCGTTACTTGTCCATCCACACGTCTTCGTAACGATAGCCGTTATAGGAGCTGTTGGACATGATTGTGATGTTCTTGACGTAAGGCTGCCAGCAGCTCCCGGTGCGGGCGTGGAAGATGATCGGGCGGGCGACGTCTTCCTGCAACTTCTTGTCGATGTCCCAGACGATCTTCTTGCGTTTGGCGACATCGGTTTCCTGCGACTGCTGGTCGAACAGCTTCTCGATTTCCTTGTTGCAGTAATTGGTGTAGTTGCGCTCCGAACCGCAGGAATAATTTTCGTAGAACGACTGATCGGGATCGTCGACGGCGTTCCCGGTGAGGTTCAGCCCGAGCGCATAATCCTTCCGCGCGACCTTGGGAAACCACTGCGCGGTGTCGACGACCTCGAGTTCACCGTCGATATAGATGCTTTTCATCTGGTCGATCAGGATAACGGCGGGATCGCGATAGATCGGAATGTTGCGCGTCGACACCTTGATCTGCAGGCGCTTTTCCGGACCATAGCCCGCCTTTTGCATCAGCTTGCGCGCTTCCTCGCGGTTGGCGTTGATGTCGGGGCCGTAGCCCGGGATCGATTCGAGCATTTCCTTGGGCATGGCCCACAATCCGGCGGGAGCTGGCTGCATGGTGCCGCCGACATCGGCCTGCCCCTCGTACATGATCGAGATGAAAGCCTTGCGGTCGAGCGACAGCGCCAGGGCGCGGCGGATGTCGATATTGTCGAACGGCGGCGACGACGAATTGATGATGATGTTGGTTGAGACGTTATTCGGTTCCACCACGCAAACGGCTTTCGGAACCTGCGATTTGACGTCCTTGAGCATCGGAATCGTCACTTCGGTCGGAAGCGTGATGTCGAACTGGCCGGAGATGAAGCCCAGGATCGCGGTCGAACGATTGGTGATGATGGTGAACTCGATGCCGTCGAGATAGGGTAGGCCTTTCTTCCAGTAATCCGGGTTCTTCGCGAGCTTGATCGATTCGTTGGCCTTGAATTCCACGAACTTGAACGGGCCGGTGCCGATGGGCTTGGTGCGCATGTCGCCGGGCGACACGTGGCAGGGATAAACCGGCGTGTAGCCGGACGCGAGCAGCGCCAGCAGCGCCGGCTGCGGCCGCTTCAACTTGAACGATGCCTCGTAGTCACCGTTCGTGACGACCTCGTCGACCTGATCGTACCAGGATTTGCGCGGGTTTTGGCGAAACTTCTGCTGCGACTTGCCCATCAGCATATCGAACGTGCATTTGACATCGGCGGAGGTGAACGGCTTGCCGTCGTGCCATTTGACGCCTTGATGCAGCTTGAAGGTCAGGGTCTTGTTGTCGCTGCTCCAAGCCCAGCTGTCGGCGAGCTCGGGGACGATGGTTTCGATGCTGTTCTGGGCCTTGTGCTGATCGTAGATGACGAGGTTGTTGTAGATCGGCATGAAGGGGATGTTGACCGAATAGGTTGCGCCCTCATGGATCGAGGCGCTGCCCGGACTGTCGCGGTGATAGAAGCGGAGGATGCCGCCCTGCTTGGGCTCGGCGGCTGATGCAACATGATAGGCCGGCAGCAACAATAACGCCGCGGCGACGAGCGCTTTCACGCTTCGCATGGTGTCCCCTCCAGATTTTCGGTCTCAATGTGGCCGATTGCCGCTGACGATAGCATGACAGGGCGGCCGGGCAACCGGCCAAGTCCATGCCGGGATTGGCAATTCGGACTACACAAAATCCGTATGGCGGAACTTGCGGAGGTTTTCCCTCGATTCGCAGGATATTCGCGCGTTTGTCGCTGCGCAGCATGAACGATCCGTCGCGCCAAATTGCCTCACCGGTCGTGTGCCACTCACACGATCCGCGAGGTCTTGTCGCCCCAGTAGCGGTCGCGCAGCAGCCGCTTGTAGAGTTTTCCGGTCGGCAGCCGCGGCAGTTCTTTCTCGAAATCGATCGAGCGCGGCACTTTCTGGCGCGACAGCGACTGGCCGCAGCACGCGATCAATTCCTCCGCGAGCTCAGGGCCGGGTGAAACCCCCGGCATCGGCTGCACCACGGCCTTCACTTCTTCTCCCAGGTCGGGATTGGGCACGCCGAACACCGCGGCGTCGGCGATCTTGGGATGGGTGATCAGCAGATTCTCGCATTCCTGCGGGTAGATGTTGACGCCGCCGGAGATGATCATGAACGTCGCGCGGTCGGTGAGATAGAGAAAGCCGTCGTCATCGACATAGCCGACGTCGCCGACCGTGCTCATGCTGCCGTCGGCCGAACGGGCCTCCTGGGTCTTGGCCGGATCGCCGAAATATTCGAACGGCGTCGCGGTCTTGAACCACACCGTGCCCGGTGTGCCGGTCGGACAGTCCTGCATGTCCTCGTCGAGGATATGCAAATCGCCGAGCAGGACCTTACCCACGGTGCCGCGATGGGCGAGCCATTCCTGGCTGTTGCAGGCGGTGAAGCCGAGCCCTTCGGTGGCGCCGTAATATTCGTGAATGATCGGGCCCCACCATTTGATGATGTCGTCCTTGACCGCCGCGGGGCAGGGTGCGGCGGCATGGATCGCGATTTCGAGCGAGGAGAGGTCGTGACGCTTGCGCGCCTCTTCCGGCAGTTTCAGCATCCGCGAGAACATCGTCGGCACGAGCTGGGTATGCGTGATGCCCCATTTCGGAATCAGTGCGAGATATTGTTCGGGATCGAACCGTTCCATGATGATGGCGGTGCCGCCCATCTTGATCGTGAGATTGACCGCGGCTTGCGGCGCGGAGTGATAGAGCGGCGCCGGCGACAGATAGATCATGCCCTCGCGGTACTGCCAGATTTTTGTCAGGAAATCGAACAGCGGCAATTGCTGGTCGGCCGGCAGCTCCGGCAGCGGCCGCAAAATCCCCTTCGGCCGGCCGGTGGTGCCGGAGGAATACAGCATCGCGGTGCCGACCCATTCATCCGCGATCGGGGTGTCCGGCAAACCTGCGGTGGCTTGCTGCAGGCCGACGATGCGATCGCTTTCGCCGTCACCGTCGGCGACGATGCAAAACTCGACATGCGGGCATTCCTGCAATGCCTCGCGCGCGACATCGAGTTTTTCTTTCGACGTGATCAGGATGCGCGACTGGCTGTTGGTCAGGATATAGGCGAGCTCGCTCGCGGTCAGGTAGGAGTTTACGCAGGTGTAATAGAGGCCGGAGCGCTCGCCGGCGCCGCAGGATTCGAGATAGCGGCTGTTGTTCTCCATGAAGATCGAATAGTGATCGAGCCGCTTCAGGCCGCGGTTGCGAAACAGATGCGCCAGCCGGTTGGAGCGCGCCTCCAGTTCGCGATAGGTAACGGTCTCGCCGGATCCCGCCATGATGAAGGCGGGCTGCAGCGGACGAAGTTTTGCGTGCTTGCCGGTGTACATTCCCTGTTGTTCTCCATCCGTTGTTTTTGCGCATGATCTTTCCGGAAAACCGGTGCCCACTTTTCCGGATCATGCGCTAGGCCGCCAATTCGAGGATCTCGCGCACCTGCGCCGGCCCCTCGATCTTGCGCGGATTGCGCGGCACCCATGGCGTCGCCATCGCAGCCAGCGCGATCCGGTCGAAATGCTCGGAGCCGACTTTGACCTCGCGCAGGCTGCGCGGCATGCCGAGGCCGCGAATGAAGTCGTCGAGCACGTCGCCGGCATCCTTGCCCGGATGTCCCATCGCGGCGGCAACCAACGCCTGCCGATCGGCATTGGCAGACTTGTTCCAGCGCATCACGAACGGCAGCATCACGCAGGAGGTATGGCCGTGCGGCACGCCGAATTCGGCGCCGAGCACATAGCCGATGCCGTGGCTGGCGCCCATCGGCACGCCCGCGGCCAGCGGCCCGGTCGAAAGCCAGGTGCCGAGTTGGCAATCCATCCGCGCGTCGAGATCGTTGCCATCGGCCTTCACCCGCGGCAGCGCCTGCGTCAGCAGCGAGAGCCCCTTCAGCGCCTGCGCATCGCCATAGGGCTGCGACTCCTGCGAGCAGATACCCTCGACGCAATGATCGACGGCGCGGATTCCGGTCGACAGCCACAGCCATTCCGGCGTGTGGACGGTCAATGCGGGATCGAGGATCGCCGCGCGCGGCATCACCAGCTCATGGCCCAGTCTCTCCTTGACCTTGGTCCGCTCATTGGTAACGCCGGCAGTGGCGGTGAATTCGCCGCCGGCGATTGTGGTCGGCACGCAAATCTGGCGCACGACAGGTGGGTTCATCGGCGGCGGTGCGCCGCGGACAGCTCTGATCCTGTCGATATCTTCGACGGTCGTAATGTCGTTGGCGAGGCAGAGCTGCACCGCCTTGGCGCCGTCGGTGATCGAGCCGCCGCCGACGGTGACGATGAGGTCGGCCTTGGCGGCGCGGGCCTGTTCGGTTGCGGCTATCACGGCCGCGCGCGGCGTATGGGCGGGCATCGCGTCGAAGGTCGCCACGCAGCGCGGCCCCAGCACGTCACGAATTTTCCGGACAACGTCAGTCTCGCGGTTGAGCGTGCCGCTGACCATCAGGAAGGCGCTGGCAGCGCCCAGGCGGTCCATCTGCTCGACGATCGCCTCGGATGCGGGCCGTCCGAAAACGACCTCGTCCATGGCGCCGAATACCACACGCCCTTGATGCACGCTTGTCCTCCCCGGACATTTTGGCTTTGTTGGCAACCTTGAAGCCTTGAAGGCGAGGTTAGCGGAGGAAATTCGACCCGTCATGCCCGAAGATGATGCGGAGCGGATGCCGGTACTGTATGGCCGCTATGCGTCGCCTTTTGTGCGGCGCATCGCGGTGACGCTGCGGCTTTACGGGATCGAGTATCGCCACGTTCCCTTGATGCCGTTCGGCCCGGACAAGGCGGCATTGGCCGCCTTCAATCCGATCGCCCGGGTGCCGGCGTTGCAACTCGGCGATGGCGAGATGCTGATCGACAGTGCCGTCATCCTCGACCATCTCGATCAGTTGGCGGGGCTGCATTCGCTGACGCCAGCGACAGGTGCGGCGCGTCGTCGCGTGCTGACGCTGCTGGCGGTGGCGCTCGGCGCCAACGAAAAGCTGGTCGCCGGGCTATACGAGCGGCATTTCCGCCCGCGCGAGGCCTGGCACGCGCCATGGCTCGATGCCTGCGACAAGCAGGTGCGCGACGGCTTTCAATGGCTCGATGCGCAGTTTGCCGGACCTTGGTTCATGGGCGCCGCAATGACGCAGGCCGATGTCACGGTCGCGGTGTTCTGGTCGTTTGGCCGCGCCAAGCGGCCGCGTTTCTTTGCCGGTCTTGGGTGTGCCAAACTCGAGGCGCTGGCGGATCGGCTGCAGGGGACGCCGGAATTCCGGGCGACGTTGCCGGAGCCGGAGACGCTGGCGCGTGAGTTGTCGTAAGCGGGACTAGACCAGCAAGCCGATGTGGATTTGCGCGAGGTGAACGGCTGAGTGGCTGTCGATCAATACATTCATTGCGTCGCCGGCGTGGACGCCATCGATTTGTGCGAGGCTCACCCAGTGTGATGCGGCCGGCGGAGCGTTGGGGTCGATCGTGTTCACCTGCAGCGTCGCGAACGTGCCGCTGGGATCCTCGACCGCGCGCACGATCATCCCGTCGCTGAAGCCTGTGCTGTGGAACTGCGGCGTCAGCGCGGAGAACTCGAACCGGTCGCCTTCGGCGAAATGATAGTCCATCACATGCGTGATCGCTGGGGGGAGAACGGCGTGGACGTCAACGTTGGCGAACGCGAAAGTGTCCGCGCTACCGCTGCCGAACAGGAATCCGCCGCCCTTGTCGGCGTCGATCACCGGTCCGAGCGAAATCGTCGGCGTCAAGGTCGAGGTGGGCGCGAGCGCGATGTCGATCGCGTCGGGAATCCGCCGCTCGCCATCGGCGAGATTGGGGTACATGAGATCGTCAGCGTCGCCCGGCGACATGCTTTCATTCAACCCGAGCACATATCCGAGTTCGCGCGTCACCACGGTCAGCAGATCGATATGGCCCGCCGCGTCGCTGGTCGGATCGGTCAGCAAATGGGTGCCCGCGGCATCCTGCGCGTGGGGGAATTCCAGATTGTCAAACGGCGTCGGATCGATGAACCAGCCGTGACCCGCGGCGTCGATATCGATGGTGACGTGTCCGGGTGATGATGTTTCGCTGAGCGCGGTGCCGGACAGATCCGCGGCCGTGAAATGGGTGCCACGAAGCAAGGCGATCTGGTCCGCCGAGGCGCCGGCCGCCGCCCATTGGGCAATCGCGGCAGATACGAGGGCATCGAGCTCAGCCTGAGAGAGGTTCATCTCGCCCGGGGTCGGCGAAGACGACTGCACGCCCATCGCTGTCGCGTTAGCCAATTGAAAGCCGGACATTCCCACGCCTCACTTACGCAACGTCACTCAATTCAAGGCAAGGCCGGAGCCGCGCACGCCAAAAGCATTAACGGATTGGCAACCGTGACCGTAGGGACGGCGCAACGTCCAGTCAACGTTTTGAATTTGTTAACTATATCGGCTTGCCGTTAACCTTGATTCGCGTTGCGCGCGGCGGTCGATAGGCGTCATCACGGCTTCGTTATGTCCAGGGCATAGTCGACGGTCGCCCGCGACGGTCGCGTCGTTGCCTGTTCGCTCAGCGCCAGTTCGGCATCGCGCACCTTGCAAAACCTGCCTCTCCAAGGCGTAAGGTCCCGAACTGCATAACGATTGTACTTGATCCTGTCCGGCTCTTGACCAGACTGAGAGCCAGTCACATCTGTGGCCTCCGCCGAGTTCCACGGCAGCCGCCATCCTCGATCGTGGTATTGGGGAAGTGCAGGGGAGATCCAATTGAATCCGATCGAGAAACGGGGCCGTCCATTTCGTCGCACCTCGCCGCTGATCCTGATAGTGGCACTGGCGCTGTCCGGCTGCGGCGACAAGCCCCCGGCGCCGGCCGCGGCAGCTGCCCCGCCGGTCACGGTGGCGCAGCCGGTCAAACGTACCGTCACCGATTGGGATGAATTCACCGGCCGATTCGAGGCGGTGGAGGAGGTCCAGATTCGCGCCCGCGTTGGCGGTTTCGTCACCTCGGTTGAGTTCCGTGACGGCGCCTTCGTCAAGGCCGGCGACCTGCTTTACGTCATCGACGCCCGCCCCTACGAGGCGGTGGCGTTGCAGGCCGATGGCCAGCTTGCGGATGCGCGCGCCAAGGCGGAGCTCGCCAAGCGCGAGCTTGATCGCGCCCTGAACCTGGTCCAGACCAGTGCAGTCTCCGAACAAGTCGTCGACCAGCGCCGCCAGGCCTTGCAAGCCGCGCATGCAGCGGAGATGCAGGCGGATGGCGCGCTCAAGGCGGCCAAGCTCAACATCGAATTCGCCCATGTGATAGCGCCGATCGCCGGCCGCGTCAGCCGCCATCTCGTCACCCCTGGCAATCTCGTGCAGGGCAGCGATGGCGCCTCGACCTTGCTCACCTCGATCGTCTCACTCGATCCGATCTACATCTATTTCGACGTCGATGAGGCGACCTATCTGCGGAACAACCGGCTCTGGTACGAAGGCAGGCGTCCGAGTTCCCGCGATACGCCGAATCCGGTGCAGGTGACGCTGACTGGCGAAACCAAACCCTCGCACGACGGCAAGATGGACTTCATCGACAACCGCCTCGATGTCTCGACCGGCACGCTGCGCAGCCGCGCGGTGATTCCGAATCAGGATATGTCGATCCTGCCCGGACAGTTCGGCCGCGTCCGGCTGATCGGCAGTGCCCCCTATGAAGCGCTGTTGCTGCCGGACACCGCCATCGCCACCGATCAATCGCGAAAGATCGTTTTCGTGGTCAAGGACGACAACACGGTCGAGGCCAAGCCGGTGAGGCTCGGGCCGCTCGACGACGGCCTGCGCGTGATCCGCGAGGGAGTAAACGCCGATGACAAGGTGATTATCGAAGGGCTGCAACGCGCCCGTGTCGGCGCGAAGGTCAGTCCGCATGCCCCCGCCGACAAGAGCGGTGCCAAGAAATGAACCTCGGCCGTCTCTCCATCAATCAGCCCATCCTCGCGATGGTGCTGTCGATCGTGCTGCTGATTGTCGGCGCGATCGCCTATACCACGCTGCCGGTGTCGGAATATCCGCAGGTGGTGCCGCCGACGGTGGTGGTCACCACGCAATATCCCGGCGCTACCGCGCAAACCGTTTCCGATACGGTCGCAGCCCCGATCGAGCAGGAGATCAACGGCGTCGAGGACATGCTGTACCTCTACAGCCAGGCGACTTCGAACGGCCAGTTGACGATAACAGTCACGTTCAAGCTCGGCACAGATCTGGACAAGGCCCAGGTGCTGGTTCAGAACCGTGTCGCCATCGCACAGCCGCGGTTGCCGGAAGAAGTTCAGCGCAACGGCGTCGTCACCCGCAAGAACAGCCCCGACATCCTGATGGTCGTCTTCATGCTGTCGCCGGACGACAGCTTCGACCAGCTTTACATCAGCAACTACGCGCTGCTGCAGGTGCGCGATCAGTTGCTGCGCGTCGACGGGATCGGCGACATCCAGATGTTCGGCGCGCGCGATTATTCGATGCGGCTGTGGCTCGATCCGGACAAGATCGCAACGCTCGGCATGACATCAGGCGAAGTGCTGGCGGCGATCCGCGCGCAGAACCTTCAAATCACCGGCGGGCAGATCGCCGAGCCGCCGATTGCCGACCGCGCGTTCCAGCCGAATCTGACGTTTACCGGCCGGCTGAAGGACATCAGGCAATTCGAGGACATCGTGGTCCGGGCTGGCGCCGACGGCCGCACCGTGCGGCTGCGCGATGTGGCGCGGGTCGAATTGGGCGCGCTCGCCTACACCACCAACAGTTTCCTTTTGCGAAAATCGGCCGTGGCGCTGCTGGTGACCCAGCGGCCCGGTTCGAATGCGCTCGCCACCGCCAAGAACATCTCCAATACGATGACGAAGCTGAAGGCCGATTTTCCCAAGGGCCTCGACTACAATATCGGCTATAACCCGACCGAATTCATCGCCCAATCCGTCAGCGAGCTGATCAAGACGATCTATGAGGCGATGGCGCTGGTCGTCATTGTCGTGCTGGTGTTTTTGCAGGGCTGGCGCCCGGCGATCATTCCCATCATCGCGATCCCGGTGTCGCTGGTCGGCACCTTCGCCGTGATGGCAGCACTTGGATTTTCGATCAACAACCTCACTCTGTTCGGGCTGGTGCTTGCGGTCGGCATCGTGGTCGACGACGCGATCGTGGTGGTGGAGAACGTCGAGCGGCATCTCGAGCACGGTATGAGCCGGCGCGACGCGGCGCTGAAGACGATGGAGGAAGTGGGCTCGGCTCTGGTCTCGATCGCGCTGGTGCTGTGTGCGGTGTTCGTGCCGACCGCGTTCCTCGGCGGCATTTCCGGGCAATTCTTCCAGCAGTTCGCCGTCACGATCGCAGTGGCGACCGCGATCTCGTGTTTCTGCTCGCTGACGCTGTCGCCGGCGCTGGCCTCGATGATCCTGGTGCCGCACGCGGAAAAGAAGCCGACCGCGAGCTGGAATTTCATCGGCCGCGGCTGGGACGCCTTCACCGGCGTCTTCAACCGGACCTTCGACCGGCTGGCGCATGGTTACGCCAGTGCGGCCAATTTCGTGATCCGGCATACGGCGGTCATGCTGCTGTTGTATGTGGCGCTGATCGGCAGCGCCGGTTGGTTGCTGGCGACGACGCCGCAAGGTTTCATTCCGGCGCAGGATCGCGGCTACGTCATCGTTTCCGTGCAATTGCCGGGCGCGGCGTCGCTGGCGCGCACCACCGAAGTGGTCCGGGAGATCGAAAGGATCGCGCTCGATACGCCCGGTATCATCCGCGTGGCCGCGTTCGCAGGCTTCTCGGGTGCGACCCGAACCCAGGCGGGCAATGCCGCGGCGCTGTTCCCGGTGTTCGAAGAGCCGGAAAAGCGACTGAAGGATGGGCTATCGGCGGCTGTCATCACCGGCGATCTGCGCAAGCGCCTGTCGTCGATCGAGGGTGCGTTCATCATCGTGATCCCGCCGCCCGCGGTGCCCGGCATCGGTACCGGCGGCGGTTTCACCATGCGCATCCAGGATCGCCAGGGTCGCGGATCCGAACTTCTCGCCGCGGCTACCGACGAACTGGTCGCCGCCGCGCGCAAGGCGCCGGGCCTGACCCAGGTATTTTCACCGTTCACCGCCAACACGCCGCAGGTGTTCGTCGACATCGATCGCGTCAAGGCGCAGAAGCTCGGCGTGCCGATTTCGAGCGTCAATGAAGCGATCCAGACCTATTTCGGCTCGACCTATGTCAACGACTTCAATTTGTTCGGCCGCACCTATCACGTCACCGCCCAGGCCGATCTGCCGTTCCGGAAAGAGACCTCCGATCTGGCGCGGCTGCGCACCCGCAACGCCGCCGGCGACATGGTAATGCTGGGCAGTGTCGTGGAGTTCAAGGACGTCTCCGGTGCTGACCGCGTCGCGCGCTATAATCTTTACCCGGCGTCGGAACTGCAGGGCGATACCTTGCCCGGCACCAGTTCGGCGACCGCCATCGACACCATGAAGAAGCTGGCGGAAGAGACGCTGCCGAGCGGCTTCTCCTACGAATGGACCGACCTGTCCTATCAGCAGGTCACCGGCGGCAATTCGGGTCTCTACGTGTTTCCGATCTGCGTGCTGTTCGTGTTCCTGGTACTGGCGGCGCAATATGGCAGTTGGAGCCTGCCGTTCGCGGTGATCCTGATCGTGCCGATGTGCCTGCTTGCCGCCACCATCGGTGTGCGGATCATGGGGCAGGACGTCAACATCCTGACCCAGATCGGCTTCGTCGTGCTGGTGGGGCTGGCGGCGAAGAACGCGATCCTGATCGTGGAGTTCGCGCGCGATATCGAGAACGAGGGCCGCGACCGGCTCGAGGCCGTGATCGAAGCCTGCCGGTTGCGGCTGCGGCCGATCCTGATGACGTCGTTCGCCTTCATTCTCGGCGTGCTGCCGCTGGTGGAATCGAGCGGCTCGGGATCGGAAATGCGTCAGGCGGTCGGCGTCGCCGTGTTCTTCGGCATGATCGGCGTCACGCTGTTCGGCCTGATCTTCACGCCGATCTTCTACATGATCGTGCGGAATCTGGCGGACGGGAAGAAGCCGAAGCCTGCCGCCGTTTGATCGCTACAGTCGTCATTCCCCGATGCGCAAGTGCGCATCTGAGGGCGCGCAGCGCGAGCCCGGAACCCAATGGGCTCGCAGCATCGCGGGGCGCAAACCCCCGATACTATTGGCTGACCTGAAATAGATGGGCAGAAGCAGGGTTATAAAATATTGTTGAGCGGAATTTATCCTGAACAGAAACTGCTGGGAGCAAGAATATGAAATCGGGATTGTTGGCGGCCGTCGCATTGAGCGGTCTTTTGATTGCCGGGCCGGCGGCGGCGCAGGGCGTCAAGATCGGCATTCTGAACGATCAGTCCGGGGTCTATGCCGACTACGGCGGCAAATGGTCGTTCGAAGCCGCCAAGATGGCTGTCGAGGATTTCGGCGGCGAGGTGCTCGGCCACAAGATCGAAGTGATTTCCGCCGACCATCAGAACAAGCCTGATCTGGCCAGCGCCATCGGACGGCGCTGGTATGAGGTCGAGAACGTCGACATGATCACCGAACTGACGACCTCCTCGGTGGCGCTGGCGATTCACGAGCTCTCCAAGCAGATGAAGAAGATCGATATCGTCGTCGGTGCGGCGACTTCGCGCCTGACCGGCGATGCCTGCCACCCCTACGGCTTCCACTGGGCCTATGACACCCACGCGCTGGCGGTCGGCACCGGCGGCGCGCTGGTGAAAGCGGGTGGCGACAGCTGGTTCTTCCTCACTGCCGACTACGCCTTCGGTTACGCGTTGGAGAAAGACACCAGCGAGATCGTCAACGCCAATGGCGGCAAGGTGCTCGGCTCGGTTCGCGTTCCCCTCAACTCGTCGGATTTTTCGTCGTTCCTGCTGCAGGCGCAGAGTTCGAAGGCAAAAATCATCGGCCTCGCCAATGCCGGTCTCGACACCACCAACTCGATCAAGCAAGCAGCCGAATTCGGTATCGTCAAGGGCGGCCAGAAGCTTGCGGGCTTGCTGCTGACGCTCGCCGAAGTCCACGGTCTCGGGCTTGAGGCCTCGCAGGGCCTGGTGCTGACGGAAGGCTATTACTGGGACCGCGACGACAAGAGCCGCCATCTTGCCGAGCGCTTCTTCAAGCGCACCGGGCGGATGCCGAACATGATCCAGGCCGGCACTTACTCCGCGACGCTGCAATACCTGAAGGCAGTGAAGGCGGCCGGTACCAAGGATGCCGAAGCGGTGGCCAGGAAACTGAAGGAACTTCCGGTCAACGACGATTTCGCGCAAGGCGGCAAGGTGCTGGAGAACGGCCGCATGGTGCACGACCTCTATCTGCTCGAGGTCAAGAAGCCGTCGGAGTCCAAGAAGCCGTGGGACTATTACAAGCAGCTCGCGGTGGTGCCCGGCGACAAGGCGTTTCCATCGGCGAAGGATTCGGGCTGCCCACTGACGAAGTGATTTAGACTATCGTGTCCCGGACGCGGTGCAGCGTCACTTCGACGGTGCACCGCAGAGCCGGGACCCACGGCCCCGGCATGGACCCCGGATCAGCAGCGCACCACGCCACAAGAGTGGCGCGCTGCGCAGCATCCGGGGAACGCAGCACCTGTCTCACCCATGAACCAGCCGCCAGACGATAGCGCCGAGCGCGCCGAGCCAGAGGGCGATCGCTGCAAACGCCTGGATGCCAAAACCGCGACCGCGTTTGGCGGCCGCCTCTGCATAGCCGAACATGTAGAGGACGCGGCCGGCGATCCAGACCAGGCCGAGCCCTGCGGCGATCGGGTCGCTGATATAGACCGCAAACAGCCACAGCGACGGCAGGAAGATCGGCATCCATTCCAGCGTGTTCATCTGCACGCGAAAGACACGCTCGAAATCCGGATTGCCTGAAGTTGCCGGCACCTTGATGCCGAACGCCGAGCGCGCCTTCGACACCTGGATGGAGGTGAAGAAGTAGAACAGGATGGCAAGGCAGGTGACGAGAGCGGTGAAGTGATACATTGGACGATCCTCCCAATTCGGTCGTCATGGCCGGGCTTAGCCGTCTGAAGGACGGCGTCGCTTACGCTCGCCTATGCCCGGCCATCCACGTCTTTTCTTGCCCAGGTGAAGCAAAGACGTGGATGCCCGGCACAAGGCCGGGCATGACGGGTTGTTTCTAGTACCCCGTCATTTCCAGATATCCTAATCCGGTGTGAGTGCCCCCGAAACTGATCGGGCCTTCCCAATAGGGAAAACTCGTCCCCATCCAGCTCTTCGCATTGAGCGGCGTGCAGTCGATCGTCATTGCCAGTTTTGCAATCGCGATGCGCCAGGAGGTCGGGATCTTGCGGCCGGCGATCTCGGTGAAGGCCAGCGGCGTGAAGCTGATATCTGCCGAAGCCAGTTGCTGGCTGCTGCCGTCACGCGCGACCCACTTGCCCGAACCGTAATGGTTGCCGTCGGTCTGCCGCATCCGGTACAGCATCAGCTTTTCGCCGGCCCTGAAATGCAG
>JBOHIT010000212.1:0-4198 GCA_050726155.1 Bradyrhizobium sp. | reverse complement strand
CGCTGGCACAGCTCGATGATAGCAAACTTAAAAAAGATATGCCGGAGGTCTACCGCCGACTCTTGAAACACATTGACGAAAACCTGAGCCGAGATTGACCATGACGCTCGTCGGCCGTCGAATGCGCCCCGACCAATGGAAACCGATTGACGTCGATGCCCTTGAAGCCAATGCGCTTGATGTTGTTCGCTCTGTTGATAATCGTTCAGTAATCGCCGGTCCCGGTGCGGGCAAAACCGAGCTTCTGGCTCAACGTGCCTCGTACCTGCTCCAATGTGGTATCTCGAAGTCTCCCCGACGCATTCTCGCGATCAGTTTCAAGCGCGATGCTGCTACTAATCTCGCAGCGCGCGTTAAAAAACGCTGTCATCCGGATCTCGCGTATCGGTTTGACTCACTGACCTTCGATGCATTCGCCAAAAGTCTTGTCGACCGTTTTGGCCAGGCGCTGCCCCAACGCTGGCGACCACGTCCCGACTACAAAGTCGTAGTTGACGCTTACGATCGCACATTCGACGAATTTCTGCGGTTCCTATCTCCGCCGCCGCCTCACATCGGAAGTAGGGCGGATATAATGGCAATTCATTCGAAGGACTTTCAGCGCCGTTGGCTGTTCGGTGCACAACTTCCGGAAGGCGCGCCGACGACTACTACGCCCGCCGAATGGGCTGCAGATCAGTTCTGGCAATCATGGTTACATGCTCCGGGCGGATCGTCGCTCACATTCCCGATGATCAGCCGATTGGCGGGCCTTCTTGTCACCAGCAATCCAATGGTTGCCCAAGCGTTGCGGCTGACTTACTCGCACCTGTTCATGGATGAGTTTCAGGATACAACACAGGCGCAATATGACCTAGCGAAAGCAATCTTTCTCGGGTCCGACACCGTCGTAACGGCAGTGGGTGACAACAAGCAGCAAATCATGCGGTTTGCTTTGGCGATGGACGATCCGTTTACGCCATTTGAAACTGAATTTGGGGCCAAGCGCATACCCTTGCTCAACAACTATCGATCGTCACCCGATCTTGTGCGGATACAAGATGTGCTGGCGAAAGCCCTCGACGCGAAGGCGTCAACGCCCGTTTCCAAGACGAAGGGCACCGTGGCTGGCGATAGCTGCGCGGTGTGGGACTTTTCTACACCAGCCATCGAAGCGGAGCGCCTTGCGGAGTTCGTGGCGAAGCAGATGGTGGAACACAAGCTGACGCCGCGCGACTTCTGTATCCTCGTTCGGCAGAAGGCCGCCGACTATTTTAAAAAACTCGAACCTGCGTTTGCGAAGCAGAAGCTTCAGCTTCGGAATGAAGTCGAGCCGGTCGGCGAAGTCACGATGCAAGAACTTCTTGTGGAAGAGGTTTCGGTACTTGTTATCGTGCTGCTGCGCTTATTCACGAGCGTGAGGGCCGGACGGCACTGGACGGCTTGCCTGGACCGCATGTGCCAACTCAATGGCCTCGCGTTCGACGATGATCTTGGCAGAGCAAAAGTAGTGAAAAACCTCAATGCTTTCGAGGCGCAGTTCCGTAAGACCTATCCTGCGCCGGTAACAAGCCGGGCAGATGCAATCAAGGTCGTTCAATCCCTTATCGACTTCGTAGGCAAGGCAAATATCCTTGCCGCGTCGCCGGCGTATCGCCAAGGTGACTGGTTCGATAAGGTTTGCGAAGCTACGGCATTGCATCTGGAGGCCAGCTCGATGTCGGCTTCAAGCTGGAACGATGCCCTCGATGAATACGAGGGTGCGCACGCTGTGCCTTTGATGACAATTCATAAGAGCAAGGGTTTAGAATACCACACCGTCATCTTTGTCGGATTGGATGATCAGGCTTGGTGGAGCTTCGCGAATGACAAGATTGAAGCGACCGCTGGTTTCTTCGTTGCATTCACGCGGGCTAAGCAACGCGTACTATTTTCTTACTGTGCGCAACGTGGTGATCGCAGCAAGATTGCTGCGCTGTACCAACTCTTGACCAAAGCGGGAGTCAAGACAGTTACGGTGGCTTAGCTGGCGCCGGCTCATCGTATGTCTGAAGAAAGTTCAACGCCGTGCGGCCGGACTAATTTGTTCCGCCATCTTCTTTCGTCCCTCGCGCCACGATCCCAAGCGTTCCATCCGGGAGCGACCGCTGTAATTTGAGCGCTTCCTCGGCCGGGGCGGTCAGCCAAGTGCCGATTTCCTCAGGCGTAGTCAGGATCACCGGCATCGCCTTGGGATGAATGGGGCCGACCACGTTGTTCGGGTCTGTCGTGAGGAAAGCGAACAGGTCGTTCGTCGTCTCGCCTTCCTTAACCTTGCGCACCGACGTCCAGTTGGTCCAGAGCCCCGCGAACACAGCGAGCGGTCGGCTCTCGTCAAACGCGAACTAGACATCGCCGCCTTCGGCCTTGTTGAATTCGCTGAAAGACGTAAACGGCACGACGCAGCGGCTTTCGACGCTGAGCCAACGTTTCCAGTGCTTGCTGCTGGTATTGCGGATGTTCGTCGTTCCGCTATCCGGTTCCATCCGGAGCAGTTCCTTGAAATCGACCGTCTTTCCCTTGGCTTCCAGTTTCGCGGCGCGCTTCTTGGTGGCCTCGAAAAGAGCGGCGTGCGAGGAGGGCATGCCCCACCGTGCCAGCGCCAATTCGCGGACGCCATCGGGTGCGTTCCGTACGATTGGCGCGCGATAATCGGGGAAGACACTAGGCATCGGCGGCAGGTTACCCGTGGTGTCGCGCGTGGTACGGGTAAGCTGGATTATGGCGGCTTGGCCTTTGGTAATACTATAGAGATTGCACATCGTGCGAGATTACAGGTTCGCCGGACGAGTTAACAATTTTTTTATGGTGTCGCTCGCCGGGGGCTCTCGCGTTAGGGGCTGCCGCTTCGCGGCACCGCTATCACTGCCCCGAACGCGGGTGCCCTTTTAACCGGTCTCGCGACTGCAGTCGCCTCGGGTCCCCCGGGCATTCGCCCGGGTCGCTATCACTGCCCCTTCGTCGGCTGCGTTTTCTTTCCCTCCGCTTCGCTCCGGCGAATGACATCGTTGCGCGGGACTACTTTTGACATTTGGCGATAACATCGCGATTCACGTCTTGGCGCGTGTCAGCCTATGCCGGAGGACGGAACGCTTAGTTTCGCCAAGGACCCTCTCAAGCCGCGCGGGCTCGCCGGGCGCCCGGTGTAGCCACAGTTCGATCGGAGCCCTTACTTCCATTTTCGCGTCGACGGCAAGGATATGCTGGATGTGGTCGTCGTGGATGTTGTGGCCATACACGAGATAAATGCCGCGGGCGTAGCGAGCCCTGGTCAAGAAAATTGAAAGCGTGTTGAGGTCCTTGTCCGCTTTCGCGAAAACCTCACCCTCCGGCTTGACCTCGATGACGGCATGGTTGCCGTCCATCGAACCGGGGACATGGACGAGGAAGTCAGGCTTGAACGCCCCCACGCCGAGTTCTCTCAATAGCCCGTGCCCAGCCTTGTCGACCTCGCCGTTCAGGACAAAGGGTCCGTCCTTAGGCCAACCAAGCCGCATCTGATGATACAATTCGTAGCAATAGACGCGCTCACGGTAGACCGAAGGGCCGCCATCGATGCTGAGCTGAAAATAGCCGGGCGCGATGCCTGCCGTGGCACCGGCCAATAGATCGTCTAAACCATCCATGGTGTTCTCCTCGTCGCAGCTTACACGCTGCGCAACGCGTCCGGAAGATCGGTCAGCTTCGTGAGGACGCGCGTGCCGTATTTCTTGGGAAGCCCGGCTTGCACGGCCAGATTGGAGAACATGTTCTCGGCCACGATGATATCCGCATAAGCAACGACGGCGCAGAAGGTCTGCATGTCGCGGAAATCATTTTCTTCGATGGGCCGGTCCTGCGCTTCAACCCGCAGGCCAATTTCGCGTTCGATGAAAAAGGTCGGGCACTCGGTGATAATGCTGCGCGCAAACTTCTGAAAGACCGCGTTCTCGTCCAAGTCGGGCAGGCCAGCCATGCGCATGAATGAAAGCACGAGGTCGAGTTCATTTATCATCAGGCGCGCACTCGCGAGTTTGCGACGCATGGAAAGGGGTTCGCTTGCATCCCGCAGGCGCTTCTCTTCAATCGCCTGGCGAAGCTTTTCCGATCCTTCAGAAAATTTCGATACAGCCATCGTACGAATGTCTTCGGGAAGCTCCGTCAGGTAGTCAAACATGTAACGCGGCGGATGGCTGAGGAT
>JBOHIT010000211.1:0-8311 GCA_050726155.1 Bradyrhizobium sp. | reverse complement strand
TCGAGAATCTGGCGGCGCTTCGAGGAATCCTCGTCGGCGACGAGATGAAGCGTATCCGGTGGTACTGCAACCATTGGTTTATCTTCTCGGGAAAGATTTCAACCGGACATAGGTGCCGGAAGGGTTTCTCGCTCTATGGTCCACTTCAGCAAATATATATTGACCGAACCGTTCGGTCAATGCTATTTGTCGAAATGGCGGTACCCGCGCGGCCGGGTTTTGGCGCGCGCGTGTGTCGCAGATTGTCATGAGGAGGCCGAGTATGGCCGCTGCGAGAGACCAGGCCGCGCGCGTTGTTCGGCAACAGCCGGAAACGGCTTCGCCGGAAACGGCTTCGCCGGAAACGGCCGAAGGCGAAGCCGTGCGCGATTCCGCCGAGTTGGCGGAGCAGCTTCGGACTCAATTTGCGGAAGAAACCCGGCGCCCGCCGGCAGCGACGCCGGGCGCACCCGCGACCGACAAGCCGGCCACGCCGTCGGCCGATGCCGCCAAGCCCGCTGCGGCGAAATCCGGCAAGCGCAAATTCGTGATGATGGGCGTGCTCGCCTTGCTGGCGCTCGCGGCCGTCGGCTACGGCGTCTACTACACCTTCATCGGACGCTTCTATATCTCGACCGACGATGCCTATGTGCGCGCCAACAACACCACGCTCGGCGCCCGGGTTGCCGGCCATATCGCGGCGATCATTCCATCCGACAATTCGATCGTTCGCACCGGCGACGTCATATACAAGATCGACGACGGCGACTACCGGATCGCGGTGGATGCCGCCCGCACCAAGATCGCAACCCAGCAGGCCACCATCGACCGCATCGGCCGCCAGGTCGCGGCGATGGAAAGCGCCACCGAGCAGGCCAAGGCGCAGCTCGCTTCCTCGGAAGCGGCGCTGAAGCGCGCCGGCCTCGACTTCGACCGCCAGCAGGCGCTGAACACCAAGGGCTTTGCCTCGCGTGCCACCTATGAGGTTTCCGAAGCCGGCCGCGACCAGGGTCTCGCACAGGTGAAATCCGCGCAGGCCGCCTATGACGCCGCGCGCGACAATGTCGAGGTGACAAAAGCGCAGCAGAACGAAGCCCGCGCCCAGTTGGCCGAGTTGCAGACCACGCTGGCCAAGGCCGAGCGCGATCTCGCCTTCACTTCGGTGCGCGCGCCGGTCGACGGCACGTTCTCCAACCGCATCGTCAACACCGGCGATTTCATCCAGGCCGGGCAGCGCCTCGGCAATGTGGTGCCGCTCAATGACGTCTTCATCGACGCCAATTTCAAGGAAACCCAGCTCAAGCGTATCCGTCCCGGCCAGCCCGTGATGATTTCCGTGGATGCCTACGGCCATCGCAAGTTCGCCGCTGTGGTCGACAGCATTTCGCCCGCGGCGGGTTCGGTTTTCACGCTGCTGCCGCCGGATAACGCCACCGGCAATTTCACCAAGATCGTACAGCGGCTGCCGGTGCGGATCCGCGTGCCGAAGGACGTCGCCAAGCAAAACCTGTTGCGCGCGGGCATGTCGGTCTACACGACCGTCAATACCCGTGACGGTGCCGCCGATGCGGACAACGAGGCCGACCTCGACGCGTCGCCGATGCTGCATCCGAAGTAGTTTTTTCAGTGCCGGGCGAGCCCTGGCGCGTGTTTCGAGCAGATCATGGCTGATGCCACCACCGCACCTCCGATGATGTCAGGCGCAAGCGTGCCGGACGAGCGCATCCCGGCGCGGCGGCTGTTTGCGTTCCTGATCATGGTGTTCGGCATGTTCATGTCGATCCTGGACATCCAGATCGTCTCGGCCTCGCTCGCCGACATCCAGGCAGGTCTCTCGGCCAGTTCGAGCGAGGTGTCGTGGGTTCAGACCTCGTATCTGATCGCCGAGGTGATCGCGATCCCGTTGTCCGGGTTCCTGTCGCGCGCATTCGGCACCCGGTTGCTGTTTGCGATGTCCGCTTTCGGCTTCACCATCGCGAGCTTCTTCTGCGGATTCGCCTCGACGATCGAGCAGATGATCCTGTGGCGCGCGCTGCAGGGATTTTTGGGTGCCGGCATGATCCCGACCGTGTTCGCCTCCGCCTACACGGTGTTTCCGCGTTCGAAATTCTACATCGTCGGCCCGATCATCGGCCTGGTCGCGACATTGGCGCCGACCATCGGTCCGACCGTCGGCGGTTTCATCACCGACGCGCTGTCGTGGCACTGGCTGTTCTTCATCAACATCATTCCCGGCATCGGCATCACCGTCGGCGTGCTGATCCTGGTCGATTTCGACCAGCCGAACTTCAAGCTGCTCGAACATTTCGACTGGTGGGGGCTGCTGTTCATGGCGGGCTTCCTCGGCTCGCTGGAATATGTGCTGGAGGAAGGTCCGCAATATCAGTGGCTGCAGGATACGTCGGTGGCGGTCTGTGCCGCGGTCTGCCTGGTTTCGGCGATCGCATTCTTCTGGCGCGTGCTGACCGCGCATGAGCCGATCGTCGATATCAGGACGTTCGGCGATCGCAATTTCGGCATCGGCTGCCTGATCTCGTTTTGCGTCGGCATCGGGCTGTACGGCCTGACCTATGTCTATCCGCGTTATCTGGCCGAAGTCCGCGGCTACAGCGCGCTGATGATAGGCGAGACCATGTTCGTCTCGGGGATCGCCATGTTCCTCACCGCGCCGATTGTCGGCCGGCTGATGACCAAGGTCGACATGCGCTACCTTATCGCGTTCGGGCTCTGCACCTTCGCGCTCGGCTCCTACCAGATGACCTGGATCACGCGCGAGTATGATTTCTACGAACTGCTGGTCCCGCAGATCCTGCGCGGCATCGGCATGATGTTCGCGATGGTGCCGACCAACACCATCGCGCTCGGCACGCTGGCGCCGGAGCGGGTCAAGAACGCGTCCGGCCTGTTCAACCTCACCCGCAACCTCGGCGGCGCGGTCGGGCTCGCGGTCATCAACCAGGTGCTGAACGAGCGCACCGATTTGCATATCTCCCGGCTGCACGAGCGCGTGAACTGGGGCAACGCCGTGGCAACCGAGACGCTCAACATGTTCACCCAGCGCATGCAGGGCATGGGCGACGCCGCGCTGATGGCGATGAAGCAGCTATCGCAGATCGTGCATCGCCAGGCGGTCGTGATGGGCTTTGGCGATGCCTTCTTCATGCTGACCGTGTTCTATGTCGGCCTCAGCCTGCTGGTCATGCTGCTGAACAAGCCGCCGGCGCTGGCGGCGGGCGGCACGGGACATTGAAGACACACTGCATCGGATTCGCGCGCTCACGCGGTTGTCATATTGCAAATCACTCATGATGCATTTATAAGCACCCGCATTGTCGCTCGAACCGGGGAGGATTGCATGATTTCGTCCAATTCGCAGACCGCCCGTCCGCGTTCGATGCCTAAGCTGGACGCCGTATCGGGCCTTTGAGGCTCTCTTTCGCGAGCGCTGACCGGGCCTGACGTCCCGATCATCCCAAGCTTCCCAACGAGTTATCAGTTTTTTCAGCGACGCTTGCGTTCGGCCCCGTGCCGCCCGCTGCGTCATTTCAAATGGAGCCGGCGTGCGCGCGAAACGCGTTGCCGGATGAGGCCATGACCGTCCAAGACAACAAGCGTCCCACCGCAATCCGCGTGGTGCTCCCGTTTGTGTTCCGCCACTGGCTCGAACAGCCCGCCCGCGCCGCCGTCGTGGCCGGCGGTTTGCTCGGCGCGACCGCGGCCGACCTGTTCATGCCGCTGTTTTCGGGCCACCTCGTCGATGCCCTGACGCAGGGTGCATCGGATCCTGCCGCGCGGCGTTCCGCGATGATCGCCTTTGGTGGCATCGTGGCGCTGGGCGCGCTGTCGATGGTGCTGCGGCTGATCGGGCTGCAGGCGATCGTGCCGTTCACGCTGAAGATCATGTCCGACGTGTCGCGGGACGCCTTCATGCGGGTGCAGCGCTTCTCGACCGACTGGCACGCCAACAGCTTTGCCGGCTCGACCGTGCGCAAGATCACGCGCGGCATGTGGGCGCTCGATTTGCTCAACGACACCATCCTGATGGCGCTGGCGCCGTCGCTGATGGTGTTGCTGGGTTCGATGATCCTGCTCGGGCTGCATTGGCCCTCGCTCGGCGCAGTCATCGCGGTAGGCACGCTGATCTATGTCTCGATGACGATGGCGTTCTCGATGAACTACATCGCACCGGCAGCCCGCGTCTCCAACGCCTGGGACACCAAGGTCGGCGGCACGCTGGCCGATGCCTTGACCTGCAATGCGGTGGTGAAATCGTTCGGCGCGGAAGCGCGCGAGGACGCACGGCTGGCTGGCGTCATCGGCCGCTGGCGCACGCGCGTGCGGCGGACCTGGCTGCGCTACAACTACACCTCGACGGCGCAGCTCATGGTGCTGCTGTGCTTTCGCACCTCGGTGATCGGGGGCGCAATCCTGCTGTGGATCGCGGGCCGCGCCACGCCGGGCGACGTCACCTATGTGCTGACCAGCTACTACATCATCCACGCCTACCTGCGCGACGTCGGCATGCACATCAACAATTTGCAGCGTTCGGTGAACGACATGGAGGAACTGGTCGCGATCCATGCCGAGCCGATCGGCATTGCCGATGCGCCCGATGCCAGGCCGATCGACATCCAGGGCGGCCACATCGTGTTCGACGGCGTGACGTTCCATTACGGCGGCCATCGCGATCCGCTGTATGGCGGCCTGTCGGTCGACATTCGTGCGGGAGAGCGCGTCGGCCTGGTCGGTCGTTCGGGGTCGGGCAAGACCACGTTCGTCAAACTGGTGCAGCGGCTCTACGACATCGGCGGCGGCAAGATCCTGATCGACGGTCAGGATATTGCGCAGGCGACGCAGCATTCGCTGCGCAGCCAGATCGCGATCGTGCAGCAGGAGCCGATCCTGTTTCACCGATCGCTGGCCGAGAACATCGCCTACGGCCGGCCGGGCGCCAGCATGGCGGCGATCGAGCAGGCGGCGCGGCTGGCGAACGCGCACGAGTTCATCCTGCGGCTGCCGAAGGGCTACGGCACGCTGGTCGGTGAACGCGGCGTCAAGCTGTCGGGCGGCGAGCGTCAGCGCGTCGCGCTGGCGCGTGCGTTCCTCGCGGATGCGCCGGTGCTGATCCTGGACGAGGCGACTTCGAGCCTCGACTCGGAGTCGGAAGGCCTGATCCAGCAGGCGATGGAGCGGCTGATGAAAGGCCGTACTTCGATCGTGATCGCGCACCGGCTGTCGACGGTGCGCAGCCTCGACCGCATTCTGGTGTTCGATCGAGGCGAGATCGTCGAGCAGGGCACGCATGCGAAGCTGACGGCGCGCGCCGGCGGCATCTATCGCGGGCTGTTCGAGAGGCAGGCGACGGAGTTCGGCCAGATATCGGCGGCGGAGTGAATGGCAGCGCGCGGCCTCGGTTGATCCGAAGCCGTGCCAGGGGCGGAAGTGAAATGAAAGACCTGACGCAAGGCTCCATCGTGAGCCACATTCTGAACATGGCGCCCCCGATCGTCGCCGGCATGGTCACGATCATGATCTGCCAGCTCGTCGATCTGTATTTCGTCGCCGGCGTGGGAGAGGCTGCCGTCGCGGGCGTCGCGGCGGCTGGCAATCTCGCATTCCTCATCAACGGGCTGATGCAGGTGCTCGGCGTCGGCACCGTTGCGCTGATCTCGCAGGCTGTGGGCCGCAAGGATCGCGACGACGCCAATCTGGTGTACAACCAGTCGCTCGGCCTGGCGGCCGTGTGCGGGCTGCTGACCTGGGTTACGGTATCTGTGTTCGCCGCCGCTTACATGCGGACGGTGGCCGCCGACGAGGCCACCGTCGCGGCGGGAACGACCTATCTGCTCTGGTTCGTCCCGGCGTTGGTGCTGCAATTCGTCACGCAGGTGATGGGGGCGGCGCTGCGCGGCACCGGCATCGTGCGACCGACGATGATCGTGCAAATATCAGTGGTGATGATCAATATCGCGCTGGCGCCGGTCCTGATCTCCGGCTGGGGAACCGGTCGCCCGCTTGGCGTCGCGGGCGCAGGACTAGCGAGTTCGATCGCGATGCTGTTCGCCGTGCTGATGCTGTGGATATATTTCCGCAGGCTGGAGCGCTATGTCGGCGTCGATCGCGCGCAACTCCGTCCGCGCTTCCGGGAGTGGCAACGCATTCTCAATGTCGGCCTGCCGGCCGGCGGCGAGTTCGCGATCATCTTTATCTGGATGGGCGTGATCTATTACGCCTTGCGCGACTTTGGCGCGGCGGCTCAAGCTGGATTTGGCATCGGGACGCGCGTGCTCGGCCTGATCCAGATGCCGGCACTGGCCATAGCTCTCGCCGCCGGGCCGATCGCCGGGCAAAATTTTGGTGCCGGCAACGGCGCGCGCGTGAAGGATACCTTCGTCAAGGCCGCGTTGATCGCCACCGTGGTGATGATCGCGATCACGATACTGGCACAATGGCAGCCCGGACTGCTGCTGGTCGGCTTCGCGAGCGACCGTGAAACGATGGCTGTCGCCATTCTGTTCCTGCAGATGGTCTCGCTGAACCTCGTGGCGCAGGGATTTACCTTTGTGTGCTCCAGCATGTTCCAGGGGCTCGGCAACACCAAGCCGATGTTGCTGAGCTCGGCCTTCCGCCTGGTCACCTACGCTTTGCCGGTGCTCTGGCTGTCTGCGAGGCCAGGTTTTCGTATCGAGTACATCTGGTACGTATCGAACCTGACGACGACGCTGCAAGCCGCATTGAGCTTGTGGTTGCTGCATCTGGAGTTCAAAAAGCGGGTGACGCCGCTCAAGTTGGTGTTGCCGGCGGCGTGACGGCTGCAACCGATGTCGGCTCCGGACGATCGGGCGCCTTGCTCCCGCGCGTCCGCGTCGAGATCGCAACCGTCGCCACGACGCCGGCGGCGAACAGCACGATCTGCGGCGTGATGGTCTCGCCGTTGAAGACAGCGGCGAGGACAAAGACGACGAAAGGCTGCAGCAACTGCACCTGCGACACCCGGGCGATGCCGCCCATTGCCAAGCCGGCATTCCACGCAAAGAAGCCGATCCATTGCGAGAACAACGCGACGTAGAGCAGCCCGAGCCACGGCTTCAACGGAATGTGGGTGACGTCAGCGGGCATCGTCAGCACGGCGGCCGGGATCGAAACCGGGAGCGCGATCACCAGCGCCCAGCTGCTGACTTCCCAGCCCGGCATCTGCGAGGCGAGCCGGCCGGAGAAGGCATAGCCGACGCCGGAAACGGCGACCGCCGCAAGCAGGAATAGATCGCCTGATGACAGCGCGCCGCCGCCTTGCCGCAGCGCAAATGTAATCACCAATGCCGCGCCCGCGAACGAGGCGATCCAGAACAGCGGCCGCGGCCGTTCATGGGTGATCATGACGGCGACGAGGGCGGTGGCGATCGGCATGATTCCGAACACCACGCCGCCATGCGAGGCATCGACGGTCTGCAAGCCCACCGATATCAGGAACGGGAACAGGACTGCGACGCAGAGCATCGTGATCACCAGTTGCGACCACAGCGCGCGCGGCGGCAGCGGGCGGCGCAGCACGATCAGCAATATTAGCGAGCACAGCCCGGCGATTACGGTTCGCAGCGAGGTCAGTGCAATCGGATCAATTGCCGACACCGCGATCCGCGTTGCCGGCAGCGTGCCGCCGAAAATCAATACGCCGACGAATCCCAGCAACAGACCGAGACGTTGGCGCGAAAAAGTTGGGGAGGTCATGATGCGACTGGTTAACTGCTTTGCTGGTCAGCGTACAGCAATCTACTCGGTGCACATGGCGGGCATGCGCGGCTACCTCGGAGCAATGCCGCTCCACAGCAATCCGAGTCCGGACAGAAACAGCAGGCCCAGCACGACGTCGTAGAAATTGCGGTCGCTCAGCGCCTGATAGGCCCGCGTTCCGATCCGCGCGCCGATCAACGTGCCCGGCAGCGCCAGCAACGCGAGCCAGAACACGTCCGTTTTCACAAAGCCGTTGGCGATCTGCAGCAGCAAGGCCGCGCCGAGCACAGTGCCGTTGAAGATCTGGAAGACGCCGCGGCGCTGATCCTTGGTCCAGCCGCGCACGCTCGCCCACAGCGTCGGCAGCGGGCCGGACAGGCCGGCGAGCCCGCCAAGGATGCCGCCGGCAAATCCCACCGCGGCATCCGCCGGCCGGCCGCCGAAGCGAAATGCCATCGGCTTGCGGATAAAAAACAGCGCGGTCGGGAACGCCAGCAGCATCACCCCGACGCTCAGCTTGAATATCTGCGGGTCGGCCCGCGCCACCAGCAGCGCGCCGATCGGCATGCCCGCCAGCCCGCCGATCACGAACGGCAAGGCG
>JBOHIT010000210.1:0-4480 GCA_050726155.1 Bradyrhizobium sp. | reverse complement strand
TCATATCGTCGAGGCGGGAGAGGATCATATTCAGCGTCTTGTCGGCGTCGGGTTGCGCCTTCAAGGCCGCAGCTTTGGTCGATGTTTTACGCCCGGTTTTTGCAGCAGGCTTTGCCGTGGTCGCCTTTGCAGTGGTCTTCGCTTTGGAAACCTTGGGTAAAACAGACTTGGACAATACAGATGTGGCCAGGGACCATTCCTTTCACTGTATCGCGAACGCCGAATCCTGACGTCCACGGGCTATATTAGGCATGTGGGGTTAACGGTTTCAATATTCCAGTGAACGCCCCGGTTCACTTCGTCCTCCAGCTACCGTCCGAGTTCCGGAGGCCGGTCGATGACAGGTTCAGTTTCAGGCCGGTGAGGAAGGCCCAGGCGGGCGTGTGCTGCTCGGCTAGCCGGGCAGCCTGATTCTCAGGCAGGCGGTAGCGCGCCAGGGCCTGTGCGGCGGGGGCGGCCAGCGCCCGGAAGCTTTGCGGGGGGCGGTCGATCACAGCGATCGGGACCTCGGATGCGATCCGCCGCCAATCCTTCCAGCGATGGAACTGCGCAAGATTGTCAGCGCCCATGATCCAGACGAAATGCACGCCGGAGACGCGGCGCCGCAGATAGATGATCGTATCGACAGTGTACCTGACGCCAATGACAGCTTCGAGACAACTGATGTCGATGCGCGGATCATCGGCGATTTTCCGCGCGGCGTCGGCGCGTTCGGAAAGGTCGTGCAGCCCGCCATTATCCTTCAACGGATTGCCCGGGGTCAGCAGCCACCAGATGCGATCGAGCTTGAGACGTTTCAGCGCAAACAGGCTGATGGCGCGATGCGCCGCGTGCGGCGGATTGAACGAGCCGCCGAGCAGGCCGACGCGCATGCCGTTGGTATGAAACGGGATCGCCTGCGCTAGGGACTGCTGCGCCATCAACGCCGCCGCCGCATGCGCGGAGCTCGATGGCAGCACGTGAAAGCGTTCACGGCCGCGTCTGCCCGGTGCCGTGGACGCGATATTTGAAGCTCGTCAGTTGCTCGGCTCCGACAGGCCCGCGGGCGTGGAATTTGCCGGTGGCAATGCCGATCTCGGCACCGAAGCCGAACTCACCGCCATCGGCGAATTGCGTCGACGCGTTGTGCAGCACGATCGCCGAATCGACCTCGTTGAGGAATTTCGCAGCGGCCTTTGCGTCTTCGGTCACGATCGCATCGGTGTGGTGCGAGCCGTGATTTCCGATATGCGCGATCGCCTCATCGAGCCCGTCCACGACTTTTGCGGCGATGATGGCGTCTTCATATTCGGTGTCCCAATCCTCGTCGGAGGCTGGTTTTACCCTGTTATCGACGCGTTGCACGGCGGCGTCGCCGCGCACTTCGCAGCCGGCATCGATCAGCATTTCGACCAGCGGCTTCAGGGTGGCAGAGGCACCGGCGCGGTCGACCAGCAACGTTTCGGCGGCGCCGCAGACACCGGGCCGGCGCATCTTGGCATTGAGCACGATCGACTTCGCCATTTCCAGATTGGCGGAACGATCGACATAGACGTGGTTGACGCCTTCGAGATGCGCGAACACCGGCACCCGCGCTTCGGTTTCGACACGCGCGACCAGGCTCTTGCCGCCGCGCGGTACGATCACATCGACGCCGCCGTTCAAGCCCGTGAGCAGCAAACCAACCGCGGCGCGATCTCGCGTCGGCACCAGCGTGATCGCGGCCTCGGGCAGACCGGCTTCGCGAAGACCCTGCACCAGGCAATCATGGATCGCGCGGCACGAGCGGAAACTGTCGGAGCCGCCGCGCAGGATCACGGCGTTGCCGGACTTGAGACACAGCACACCGGCGTCGGCGGCGACATTCGGGCGGCTTTCGAAGATCACGGCAATGACTCCGAGCGGCACGCGGACGCGTTCGATGGTCATGCCGTTGGGGCGCTGCCAACTTTCAGTGACGGTGCCGATCGGATCGGCAATCGCGCGCACGGTGGCGACACCGTCGGCCATCGCCTCGATGCGTGCCGGCGTCAGCGTCAGGCGGTCGATGAAGGCCGAGGTCGCGCCGCCGGCGCGCACTTCGGCGACGTCCTCGGCATTGGCGGCCAGAATCGCCGGCGCATGGCTGCGAATGGCGGACGCAATAGCGTCCAGCGCGCGGTTTTTCTGCTCGGGCGAGGCGAGCGCCAGCACCCGTGCGGCAGCGCGCGCACGGGCGGCGAGTTCGGTCATCAGGGCGGGCAAATCGACGTTGCCGTCGATGGCCTTGAGGGGGGCGGTCATAGCGGTCTCGGGGCTTATGTTAAGGTCATGTCCTAGCACGGAAATCCCGCTTTTGCGAGGTGCGGAACCGGCATGGCTGGTGACCGGGGGAAGGCGGAACGGGTGGGCCAATGGCCTAGAGCCCGTCGGGCTCTAGTTTTTTGTTGGTCGCGTTTTCTACGCAGATAAGTCTACGCAATCTGCGTAAACTTGATTGCTATGCGAACCGGTGCCCACTTCGCTCGAAAACGCTTCATTTGGCCGGAATGGTCCCGGCCGGCCCCACGACCAGGTCGTCGCGGTGGATCATTTCGGCCCGGCCGCTGATGCCCAAGATGGCCATCACGTCAGGCGAGGAGCGGCCTTTGACCTTTTCGGCGTCCTCGGCGTCATAGGCGACGAGGCCCCGGCCGATCTCATGGGTATCGGGGCCGCGCACCACCACGGCGTCGCCGCGGGCGAACTGGCCGTCGATCCGGATCACGCCGGCCGGCAGCAGGCTCTTTCCGGCCCGTAGCGCGGTGACCGCGCCGGCGTCGATGGTCAACGTGCCCTTGGGCTCCAGTGAGCCCGCGATCCAGCGCTTGCGCGCGGTGACGGGATTGGCCGGTGTCAGGAACCAGGTGCAGCGCCCGCCGTCGGCGATGGCCTTTAGCGGATGCTCGATTTTGCCCGAGGCGATCAGCATATGGGTGCCAGACGTGGTCGCGATCTTCGCGGCCTCGATCTTGGTGTACATGCCGCCGCGCGACAGCTCGGATTCGGCCGCTCCCGCCATCGCCTCGATTTCGGATGTGACGGATTCGACGACCGGAACCAGCTTCGCGTTGGGATTGGCGCCGGGCGGCGCGTCATAGAGGCCGTCGATGTCGGAAAGCAGGATCAGCAAATCGGCGCTGGTCATGGTGGCGACGCGCGCGGCGAGGCGATCATTGTCGCCGTAGCGGATTTCGTTGGTGGCGACGGTGTCATTCTCGTTGATGACCGGGACCGCGCGCCATTCCAGCAGTTTGGCGATGGTCGAGCGGGCGTTGAGATAACGACGCCGCTCCTCGGTATCCTGCAGCGTCACCAGGATCTGCCCCGCGCCGATGCCGTGAGCGCCGAGCACTTCCGACCAGATCCGCGCCAGCGCGATCTGGCCGACGGCCGCCGCTCCCTGGCTTTCCTCGAGTTTTAAAGGCCCGCGCGGCAGCCTCAGGCGGCTGCGCCCGAGCGCGATCGATCCCGACGAGACCACCAGCACGTCGCGGCCCTCGCCGTGCAGCCTGGCAATATCGGCAGCCAGTGCGGCGAGCCATGACGAACGCACCTCGCCGGCATCGGAATCGATCAGCAGCGACGAGCCGACCTTGACGACGATACGACGGAAATTCTTGAGCGCGGGGCGTTTCATGGATTCGGGGCTTCGAAGGCTCGGGAAGGAGGCTGTTTTGCAGCAGGACGGGGACCGGCGCAAGCGATCCGTCGCCAATATGACGCAGGTTTCATTGCTGGCTGCGGTCTGCTGTAATGGGCTAAATCTTGCGGGGGAAAAGCCAAATGGATCGCCGGAAATTTTTGGCCGGAAGCATCGGATGGTCGCTGGCTGCTGGTGCCGGCGAGGCATTCGGCCAGTCCGGCCCGCTGACCAGGATCATCTTTCCGTTTGCGGCCGGCGGCAGCGGCGACATGTTGTGCCGCCAGCTCGCGCAATATCTTCCCGCACTGATCGACCGCAGCGTCATCGTCGAAAACCGTACCGGCGGCGACGGCCTGATCGGCATCCGGGCGGTGAAGAGCGCGGCGCCCGACACCACCACCGTGCTGGTGACCACCGGCCCGACCATGTATTTGCTGCCGATGGTGGAGAACCAGCCGAGCTATGACTCCGCGAAGGATTTCATGCCGGTCTCGCAGCTTGCCCGCTTCGAATTCGTGGTGGTGGTGAGTCCGTCGATCGGCGTGACCGACTTCAAGCAATTGGTGGCCTGGATCAAGGCCAATCCCGACAAGGCCAGCTACGGCGTGCCGAGCAGCGGTACCATTCCGCATTTCACCGCCTGGCAGCTCGAAAAGGCGCTCGGCCTTTCCATGACGCGCGTCGCCTATCGCGGCTCGGCGCCGATCATCACCGATCTCATCGGCGGGCATATCCCGTTCGCCGTCACGACGCTTTCGGACACCATCACGCAGCACCGCGCCGGCGGCATCCGCATCGTGGCGGTGAGCGGCCCGACGCGCTCGCCCTTCCTGCCCG